>NZ_LJCS01000077.1:0-16421 GCF_001280945.1 Photorhabdus heterorhabditis
AAGAGGATTTATGTTGACCGTTTTAGGTGGACTGATTGCTTACTGCCTTAAATTGAAAAAACCATCACTGAAAGTTTTCTACTCAGAAGAAGATTTCTCAATGACGGCTTAAGCAGAATTCGGGTTATTTAAACATTCAAACTATTAAAAGAATCATTAACAAAAACTCGGAGTTTACTGAAGTAGTAAAACAAACTTATCAAACTAAAAAGCCAGTGGTAACAAATCTAATGATCACTTACCACTGGCCTCCCAGTTACCTGACTTATTGTGTTTGCCTTTCCTCTGATAGCTTCCTTTCCCTTTTTTATTTTTCTCAACCCGTTGTTTGAACAGCGGATCACGCAATAGAGCTTCAATAGCATTATCCTTTATTACACCCTTTTTATGGTGATATTCAATCATAATATTCCTCTATCATCTTAACTTGTCTAAAAAACAGCAATTTTACTTGCTGAATTCCCAACAATAAAGAGAAATTATTTATTCCTTATTTAAAGCACCTTGCTCTAAAGTTTCAAGAATGGAACAATAAGTGCTTATGTGAGAACTACCACAACAAGCATCACTTAACCTCTTAAGTGAATCACGCATCTTTCGCATTTCAAAAAGTTTTTCCTCTACTTCCATCAATCTAGAGTCCACAATTTGCTTAGATTCTTCACAAGTATGATGATCAGGATCTACACGAATAGACAGCAATTCAGTAATAGCTTCCAATGTAAACCCTAACTGCTTGGCATAACGTATAAATCGAAGACGCTGTAGATCTTGTTCGGTATAAAGCCTATATCCACCCTCAGTACGGTTCTGATGTTCCATCATTCCCTGTTTTTCATAGAAACGCACTGTATCGGGGGTCACATTCGCTAATCTAGCTAGTTGGCCAATACGATACATCTTTATATCTCCTACACAATAGATAAAATTGCATTGCTTGAAATATCAGCATAACAGGAATTAGAAAGAAATAAGTGAGATATTCGAATATACAGGTGTAAAAAAACCGGGATAAACCCGGTTCTTTTACATGCCTCTACAGATTACTCCGCAGCAGCAACTTCTGTTTGAGGCTCAGCAGCACGGTCAACAAGCTCGATGTATGCCATCGGAGCATTATCACCAGCACGGAAGCCACACTTTAAAATACGAGTGTAACCACCTGCACGGCTCGCAAAACGCGGACCCAGCTCATTAAACAGTTTTGCCACGATTTCGTTATCACGAGTACGGGCGAATGCCAGACGACGATTAGCTACGCTATCGATCTTGGCAAGAGTAATCAGCGGCTCAACGACGCGACGCAGTTCTTTCGCTTTAGGCAGAGTCGTCTTGATGATTTCATGACGAACCAAAGAACCTGCCATGTTGCGGAACATAGCTTGGCGATGGCTGCTGTTGCGGTTCAATTGACGACCACTCTTACGATGGCGCATGACCTTATCCTTCTCAGTAAAACCTTAACCTGTGATCTAGTTATTCATCAGCAATACTTGCTGGTGGCCAGTTTTCCAAGCGCATGCCCAGAGATAAGCCACGTGAAGCCAGTACGTCTTTGATCTCTGTGAGAGATTTTTTACCTAGGTTAGGTGTCTTCAGTAACTCAACCTCGGTACGCTGTACCAAATCACCGATGTAGTGGATAGCTTCTGCCTTAAGGCAGTTAGCAGAGCGGACAGTCAATTCCAGATCGTCAACAGGGCGCAGCAGGATCGGATCAAACTCTGGCTTCTCTTCTTTTACTTCTGGCTGACGTACATCACGTAAATCAACAAAAGCTTCCAGCTGTTCAGCCAAAATGGTAGCTGCACGGCGAATCGCTTCTTCAGGATCGATTGTACCGTTAGTTTCCATCTCGATAACCAACTTGTCCAAATCGGTACGTTGTTCTACACGCGCTGCTTCAACATTGTAGGCAATACGCTCTACTGGGCTATAACAAGCGTCTACTAACAAACGACCAATAGGGCGCTCATCTTCTTCCGAATGAATCCGGGCAGAAGCCGGCACATAACCCCGACCACGCTGAACTTTAATACGCATGCTAATAGAAGCAGTTTCGTCTGTCAGGTGGCAGATTACATGTTGCGGCTTGACGATTTCGACATCACCGTCGTGGATAATGTCGGCTGCAGTCACAGGGCCAATGCCAGACTTATTCAAGGTAAGAATAACTTCATCTTTGCCCTGAACTCTTACCGCCAGCCCTTTCAGGTTGAGGAGAATCTCCAGGATATCTTCCTGTACACCTTCTTTGGTGCTGTACTCATGCAGTACACCATCAATCTCAACCTCAGTCACCGCACAACCCGGCATAGACGAAAGCAGAATACGGCGCAGTGCGTTGCCTAGAGTATGGCCAAAGCCCCGCTCTAATGGCTCAAGGGTCACCTTGGCGTGCGTCGAACTGACTTGCTCGATATCTACCAGGCGCGGTTTTAGAAACTCTGTCACAGAACCCTGCATTGTGTCCTCTCTTTGGTGCTAAGCTTTACTTAGAGTAAAGCTCGACGATCAGGTGTTCGTTAATGTCAGCGGACAGATCGGTACGTTCTGGAATACGTTTGAACACACCTTCCATCTTCGCAGCATCAACTTCCAACCAAGTTGGTTTCTCACGCTGCTCAGCCAGCTCTAAAGCTGCCTTAATACGAGACTGCTTTTTCGATTTTTCACGAACGCTGACTACGTCATTCGGGGATACCTGATAAGAAGCGATATTAACAACGCGACCATTTACCATGATAGCCTTGTGGCTCACCATTTGGCGTGATTCAGCACGAGTTGCACCGAAGCCCATACGGTAAACAACGTTGTCCAGGCGGCCTTCCAGCAAACTTAGCAGGTTTTCACCTGTATTGCCTTTCAGACGAGTTGCTTCTTTATAATAGTTACGGAATTGACGTTCCAGCACACCGTAAATACGACGAACTTTTTGTTTTTCACGTAACTGTACACCATAGTCAGATAAGCGCGGTTTACGTGCGCCATGCTGTCCAGGTGGTTGTTCCAATTTACACTTGGTGTCAATCGCGCGAACGCCAGATTTCAGGAATAGATCTGTACCCTCGCGACGGCTCAGCTTGAGCTTAGGACCCAAATATCTTGCCATTTTCTTTCTCCAACAAACCTAAAAAAGTAAACGCTATTAAACGCGACGTTTTTTAGGTGGACGACAACCGTTATGAGGGATCGGAGTCACATCAGTAATGTTAGTGATGCGGAAACCTGCCGCATTTAACGCACGGATAGTTGACTCGCGGCCAGGACCAGGTCCTTTAACCATAACTTCCAGGTTCTTAATTCCGTATTCTTTCACTGCTTCAGCGCAGCGCTCTGCCGCAACCTGAGCCGCAAACGGAGTAGATTTACGAGAACCACGGAAACCGGAACCACCAGCAGTTGCCCAACCCAGAGCGTTACCCTGACGGTCAGTAATGGTCACGATGGTGTTGTTGAAAGAAGCATGGATATGAGCCACACCGTCAGAAACTTGCTTTCTTACACGCTTACGTGCACGAATAGGTGCTTTTGCCATTATACAATACCCCGATTATTTCTTGATCGGCTTACGTGGACCCTTACGGGTACGTGCATTGGTCTTAGTACGCTGACCGCGAACTGGTAGACCACGACGGTGACGTAAACCACGATAAGTACCAAGATCCATCAGACGTTTGATGCTCAGGGTTACTTCACGACGCAGATCACCTTCTACAACGTATTTGGCAACTTCGTCACGCAGCTTGTCAATTTGCTCTTCAGACAGCTCACTGATCTTAACATGTTCAGCAATACCCGCCGCAGCACAAATGGCTTGAGAGCGAGTTCTACCAATTCCGTAGATCGATGTCAAAGCGATTACGGTATGCTTCTGATCAGGAATGTTAATGCCTGCTATACGGGCCACTATGCACTCCTACAATTATTTACGGCAACACCATTCTGAAAAGCCCGTTTTCAGGATACTCAAACAATGTTGCTGTGATATAAAAAAGATTGGCTGGCTAATTTAGCCAGCTCAAACCGACTTTGCAAGAAAAATATGCTATTTTATTAGCCTTGGCGTTGTTTATGCTTAGGCTCTGCGCTGCAAATCACACGAACGACACCGTTACGCTTAACGATTTTGCAGTTGCGGCATAATTTCTTGACGGAAGCACGAACTTTCATTTTTACTCTCCGTAACTTCTCAAGCAAACCAATTAGCGGTTATAACCTTTAAGGTTTGCCTTCTTCAATGCAGACTCGTATTGACTTGACATCATTAGAGTTTGCACTTGAGCCATAAAGTCCATGATGACCACAACTACGATAAGTAGTGAAGTACCACCAAAATAAAATGGTACTTTCATAGCATCACGCATGAACTCCGGGATTAGGCAGATGAAAGTAATATACATCGCACCAACCAAGGTCAGGCGTGTCATTACTTTATCAATGTACTTGGCCGTTTGCTCTCCCGGACGAATTCCTGGTACAAATGCACCGGACTTCTTCAGGTTATCCGCTGTCTCTCTCGGGTTGAAAACCAACGCAGTATAAAAGAAACAGAAGAAGATGATTGCAGACGCGTAGAGTAACACATAAAGCGGTTGCCCAGGCTGCAAGTACATTGAAATAGTAGTCAGCCAGTTCCAACCAGTTCCACCCCCGAACCAAGAAGCTATGGTACCAGGGAACAGAATAATGCTGGAAGCAAAAATTGCAGGGATAACCCCAGCCATATTCACTTTCAACGGTAAATGTGTACTCTGTGCTGCATAAACTCGGCGACCCTGTTGACGTTTCGCATAGTTAACAACAATACGTCGTTGACCACGCTCCATGAAAACAACGAAGAAAGTCACTGCAAACACTAACACTGCAACCAACAGCAACAGGAGGAAGTGCAGATCGCCTTGCCTAGCTTGCTCGATGGTATGGCCAATAGCCGGCGGCAGACCCGCAACAATACCAGCAAAAATTATGATAGAGATACCGTTTCCAATACCTCGCTCAGTAATCTGCTCGCCTAGCCACATCAGGAACATCGTTCCAGTAACTAAGCTCACAACAGCCGTGAAGTAGAAAGCAAATCCTGGGTTAATTACCAGCCCTTGCATCCCTGGCATATTCGGTAAACCGGTAGCAATACCAATTGACTGAAATATAGCCAGCACTAAAGTACCATAGCGGGTATACTGGCTAATCTTACGACGACCAGCTTCCCCTTCCTTCTTAATCTCGGCTAACGTTGGATGAACCACTGTCAGCAACTGGATAATAATAGACGCAGAAATATACGGCATTATTCCCAAGGCAAAGATAGAAGCACGACTTAAAGCACCACCAGAGAACATGTTAAACATTTCAATGATGGTGCCTCTTTGCTGTTCGAGCAATTTGGCAAGCACAGTGGCATCAATACCAGGGATAGGAATAAAAGAGCCAATACGGAAAACAATCAGCGCTCCAATAACAAACAACAGTCTGCGTTTCAGCTCGCCCAGTCCACCTTTAGCACTTTGAAAATCTAATCCTGGTTGTTTAGCCATCTGTTACTTATTCCTCAATTTTACCGCCAGCAGCTTCAATTGCAGCACGGGCGCCCTTAGTAACACGAAGGCCACGCACAGTTACTGCACGGTTGATTTCGCCAGAAAGCATAACTTTCGCGAATTCAATTTGAATGCCAACGATGTTAGCGGCTTTCAGTGCGTTCAGATCGATAATATCGCCTTCAACGGCAGCAAAATCAGACAGACGAACTTCTGCTGTAACCATTGCCTTACGTGAAGTGAAGCCAAATTTTGGCAAGCGACGGTATAAAGGCATCTGACCACCTTCGAAACCGCGACGCACGCCACCGCCAGAACGAGATTTCTGACCTTTGTGACCACGGCCACCAGTTTTACCCAAGCCCGAACCAATACCACGACCTACACGTTTAGGCGCATGCTTGGCACCTTCAGCCGGAGACAGAGTATTTAAACGCATCTGTTACTCCTCAACTTTAACCATATAGGAAACCAAGTTGATCATACCGCGTATAGCCGGAGTATCTTCACGCTCTACTGTATGACCGATACGACGCAGACCTAAACCAACCAAAGTCGCCTTATGTTTAGGCAGACGACCGATTGAACTGCGAATTTGTGTTACTTTGATAGTCTTAGCCATGGCCATTACCCCAGAATTTCTTCGACGGATTTACCACGCTTAGCTGCGACCATTTCTGGAGACTTCATGCTGTCTAAAGCATCCAGGGTTGCACGAACCACATTAATTGGGTTAGTGGAACCATAGGTTTTAGCCAGTACGTTATGAACACCAGCCACTTCCAAAACAGCACGCATAGCACCACCAGCAATGATACCAGTACCTTCATGAGCAGGCTGCATGAACACGCGGGAACCGGTGTGTGCACCTTTCACAGGATGATGCAAAGTGCCGCTATTCAGTGCGACGGTTTTCATATTGCGACGGGCTTTTTCCATCGCTTTCTGGATTGCTGCCGGAACTTCGCGTGCTTTGCCGTAGCCAAAACCAACGCGACCATTACCATCACCTACAACAGTCAGTGCGGTAAAGCTGAAAATCCGGCCACCTTTTACGGTTTTAGATACGCGGTTTACCGCGATCAGCTTTTCCTGCAGTTCGCCAGCTTGTTTCTCGATGTGAGCCATCTTACACCTCTACCTTAGAACTGAAGGCCAGCTTCACGGGCAGCATCTGCCAGTGCCTGGACTCGACCATGATATTGGAAACCAGAACGGTCAAAGGATACATCTTTAATACCTTTTTCCAGTGCACGTTCAGCAATTGCTTTACCAACTGCTGCTGCGGCCTCTTTATTTCCAGTGTATTTCAACTGCTCATTGATAGCTTTTTCTGTAGTAGAAGCTGCCACCAAAGTTTCAGAACCGTTTGGTGCGATAACCTGCGCATAAATATGGCGAGGGGTACGATGTACCACCAGGCGAGTCGCACCCAGTTCCTGGAGCTTGCGGCGTGCGCGGGTCGCACGACGGATACGAGCTGCTTTCTTATCCATAGTGTTACCTTACTTCTTCTTAGCCTCTTTGATACGCACGACTTCATCGGCGTAACGAACACCCTTACCTTTATAAGGCTCAGGACGACGATAGGCACGCAGTTCTGCCGCAACCTGACCGATTACCTGCTTATCAGCACCTTTCAGTACGATTTCAGTTTGTGACGGACATTCTGCAGTAATGCCTGCTGGCAGTTCGTGGTCAACTGGATGCGAGAAGCCAAGAGACAAGTTAACAACATTGCCTTTGACTGCTGCACGATAACCAACACCTACCAGTTGAAGCTTCTTAGTGAAGCCTTCGGTAACACCGATAACCATAGCACTCAGCAAAGAACGAGTAGTACCCGCCTGTGCCCAACCATCTACATAACCATCGCGTGGTGCGAAGGTCAGTTGGTTATCTGCATGCTTAACTTCAACTGCGCTATGGATTATACGACTCAACTCGCCGTTTTTACCCTTAATCGAAATCACCTGACCGTCGAGTTTTACCTCTACGCCGGCAGGAATGACGACGGGTGCTTTTGCAACACGAGACATTCTTTCCTCCCGAATTAAGCTACGTAGCAGAGAATCTCGCCACCAAGACCAGCTTGGCGAGCTGCACGATCAGTCATTACACCTTTAGAGGTAGAAACAACAGCAATACCTAAACCAGCCATAACTTGTGGCAGCTCATCTTTTTTCTTATAGATGCGCAGACTTGGGCGGCTTACGCGCTGAATGCTTTCTACAACAGCCTTACCCTGAAAGTACTTCAGTACTAATTCCAGTTCTGGCTTGGTGTCGCCTTCGATTTTGTAATCTTCAATATAACCTTCTTCCTTCAGCACCTTGGCAATTGCCACTTTCAGCTTAGAGGAAGGCATGGTGACCGCAACTTTGTTCGCGGCCTGACCGTTACGGATACGGGTCAGCATATCCGCGATGGGATCTTGCATGCTCATCTGTCTTTACTCCCGTGATTCAATTGGTGACAATTACCAGCTAGCCTTTTTAAGGCCCGGAATTTCACCGCGCATAGCGGCTTCACGGACTTTAATACGGCTCAACCCAAACTTCCGCAAAAATGCATGCGGACGCCCAGTTTGGCGACAGCGATTACGCTGACGAGAAGGGCTGGAATCACGTGGCAGTGTCTGCAGCTTAAGAACAGCATTCCAACGCTCTTCATCAGATGCATTCACATCAGAAATAATAGCTTTCAATTCTATACGTTTAGTGAAGAATTTCTCAGCCAATTTCACACGTTTTACATCACGTGCTTTCATTGATTGCTTAGCCATGAATACCCTGCCTTACTTGCGGAACGGGAAGTTAAAAGCAGCCAACAGTGCGCGGCCTTCATCATCAGATTTCGCAGTTGTGGTGATAGTAATATCTAAACCACGAACACGATCCACTTTATCGTAATCGATTTCAGGGAAGATGATTTGCTCACGTACACCCATGCTGTAATTACCACGACCATCAAATGACTTAGCAGACAAACCACGGAAGTCACGGATACGAGGTACAGCAATAGAAATCAGGCGCTCAAGAAACTCCCACATGCGTTCACCACGCAGGGTAACTTTACAGCCGATTGGATAGCCCTGACGGATTTTGAAGCCTGCAACTGATTTGCGTGCTTTGGTGATCAATGGTTTTTGACCAGAGATTGCAGACAAATCTGCTGCTGCATTATCCAGCAGTTTCTTATCAGCAATCGCTTCACCAACACCCATGTTCAGGGTGATCTTCTCGACCCGAGGGACTTGCATGACAGAATTGTAGTCAAACTGAGCCATCAGTTTTTGGACTACCTCGTCTTTGTAGTAATCATGCAGTTTCGCCATCGTATTACTCCAAATTACTTGATAGTTTCGCTGTTAGATTTGAAGAAACGAACTTTTTTACCGTCTTCAAATCTAAAACCTACACGGTCAGCCTTACTGGTTGCCGTATTGAAGATTGCAACGTTTGAAACTTGGATTGCAGCTTCTTTTTCAACGATGCCACCTGGTTGGTTCAGAGCCGGAACAGGCTTCTGATGTTTTTTAACCAAGTTAATACCTTCAACAATGACCTTTCCAGTAGAAAGAACCTGTTTTACTTTACCGCGCTTACCTTTATCTTTGCCAGTCAGCACGATAACTTCGTCATCACGACGGATTTTCGCTGCCATTGTCCGCTCCTTAGAGTACTTCTGGTGCCAGGGAGATAATTTTCATGAACTTTTCATTACGAAGTTCACGAGTTACCGGCCCAAAAATACGCGTACCGATAACCTGCTCACTTGTGTTGTTCAACAACACGCAAGCATTGCCATCGAAGCGAATGACAGAACCGTCAGGGCGACGAACACCCTTCTTGGTGCGCACCACTACCGCTTTCAGGACATCACCTTTTTTCACTTTACCACGAGGAATTGCTTCCTTGATGGTGATTTTAATGATGTCGCCGACGTGTGCGTAGCGACGGTGCGAGCCACCCAGAACCTTGATACACATTACGCGACGTGCACCGGAGTTGTCGGCCACGTTCAGCATAGTCTGTTCTTGGATCATTTTAGTGCTCCGCTAAATGTCAACTACTACTGAGCCTACTTCACTATAATAAAGAGGCCGTTCAGATACCCCATATCATGAGGGCGCGGCATTATAACACCACATCTCAGATATGGATAGAAAAAATAAACGGCTCATTGCCTGAGCCGTTTACTCTATTCGAGTCAGCTTACAGAATCGCTTTCTCTACAACGCGAACTAAGGTCCAAGATTTAGTTTTGGACAATGGACGGGTTTCGCGGATTTCCACCACATCACCTATTCCACATTCATTGTTCTCGTCATGTACGTGCAGTTTAGTCGTACGTTTGATGAATTTACCATACAGAGGATGCTTCACCTTACGCTCAATAGCAACAACAATAGATTTCTCCATTTTGTCACTAACAACACGACCTTGCAGAGTACGGATTTTATCGGTCATTACGCACCCGCCTTCTCAGTCAGTAAAGTCTTAACGCGTGCGATATCACGACGCACTTGTTTCAACAGGTGAGACTGTTGTAGTTGGCCACTTGCTGCCTGCATACGCAGGTTAAATTGTTCACGCAGCAGGTTCAGCAACTCTGTGTTCAGCTCTTCAACGCTTTTTTCGCGCAGCTCTTGTGCTTTCATTACATCACCGTCTTAGTTACAAAGGTGGTTTTGATAGGCAGTTTCGCTGCTGCCAGCTTGAATGCTTCACGAGCCAGCTCTTCAGGCACACCGTCCATTTCATAAAGGACTTTACCGGGCTGGATTAAGGCAACCCAATATTCCACGTTACCTTTACCTTTACCCATACGTACTTCGAGTGGCTTTTCAGTGATTGGTTTGTCTGGGAATACACGAATCCAGATTTTACCTTGACGTTTAATTGCACGAGTCATAGCACGACGTGCCGCTTCAATCTGACGCGCTGTCAGACGACCACGGCCCACAGCTTTCAGACCGAAAGTGCCGAAGCTAACATCCGCACCTGCTGCCAGACCACGGTTACGGCCTTTGTGCACTTTACGGAATTTCGTACGCTTTGGTTGTAACATCAGCGACTCTCCTTACTTGCGGCCTTTACGCTGCTGCTTTTTAGGTTGCGCAGCCGGTTTTTCCGCCTGTTCAACAGCAGCCATACCACCCAAGATCTCACCTTTGAAGATCCATACCTTAACACCGAGTACACCATAAGTGGTGTGCGCCTCTGAAGTGTTATAATCGATGTCTGCACGTAGTGTGTGCAATGGTACACGACCTTCACGATACCATTCAGTACGCGCGATTTCAGCACCGCCCAAGCGACCACTTACTTCCACTTTAATACCTTTGGCACCCAAACGCATTGCGTTCTGGACTGCGCGCTTCATAGCACGGCGGAACATAACACGACGTTCCAACTGTGAAGTGATACTATCAGCAACCAGTTTTGCGTCCAGTTCAGGCTTACGCACTTCAGAAATATTAATTTGCGCAGGAACACCAGCGATTTCCGCTACAGTTTTACGCAGTTTCTCTACGTCTTCACCTTTCTTACCGATTACGATACCTGGGCGAGCAGTGTGAATAGTTACACGGATGCTTTTAGCAGGACGTTCAATAACAATGCGTGAAATAGACGCTTTTGCCAATTCTTTATTCAAGTACTGGCGCACTTTAAAATCGCTGTCCAGGTTATCAGCGAATTCTTTGGTATTCGCATACCAGGTAGAGTTCCAAGGTTTGACAATACCCAGGCGAATACCATTAGGATGTACTTTCTGACCCATTGCTAGTCTCCAGAGTCTCAGCGATCGGACACAACCACAGTAATGTGGCTGCTGCGCTTCAGGATGCGATCTGCACGACCTTTTGCACGAGGCATAATACGCTTCATGGTCGGGCCTTCGTCTACGAAAATCTTCGTGACTTTCAGATCATCAATATCAGCACCATCGTTGTGTTCTGCATTAGCAATAGCAGACTCAAGTACTTTCTTCACTAAACCAGCAGCTTTCTTATTGGTATAGGTCAGAGTTTCCAGAGCTTGCGACACTTTCTTACCGCGAATCAGGTCAGCTACAAGGCGAACCTTCTGAGCAGAAGAACGAGCGTGGCGATGTTTAGCGATAGTTTCCATCTCTTCCTCCTACCTTAGCGCTTTTTAGCCTTTTTATCGGCCGCATGGCCGCGATAAGTACGGGTCGGCGCGAATTCACCTAGTTTATGACCAACCATTTCGTCGGAAACAAAAACAGGTACATGCTGACGACCATTATGGACAGCGATGGTCAAACCGATCATGTTAGGAAAGATCGTTGAACGACGGGACCAAGTCTTAATAGGCTTTTTGTCTCCGCTTTCCACCGCTTTCTCTACCTTCTTCAGCAAGTGCAGGTCAATAAATGGACCTTTCTTGAGAGAACGTGGCATGGCTTATCCTCTAATTATTTTTTAGTACGGCGACGTACGATGAACTGATCAGTACGTTTATTACTACGGGTCTTCTTACCTTTAGTTTGAACGCCCCAAGGAGTTACAGGATGTTTACCAAAGTTACGACCTTCACCACCACCATGTGGGTGATCTACCGGGTTCATCGCCGTACCACGAACGGTAGGACGAATGCCACGCCAGCGACTTGCACCAGCTTTACCCAGAACGCGTAGCATGTGTTCTGCATTACCAACTTCGCCTAAAGTAGCACGGCAGTCAGACAGAACTTTACGCATTTCACCAGAACGCAGACGCAAGGTCACATAAGAACCATCACGAGCAACGATCTGAACATATGCACCAGCAGAACGAGCCAACTGACCACCTTTACCCGGTTTCATTTCTACGTTGTGTACAGTAGAACCAACTGGGATATTACGCATTGGCAATGCGTTACCAGCTTTGATAGCGGCATCAGCACCAGATTGGATCTGGTCACCAGCTTTCAAACCCTTAGGTGCAAGAATATAACGACGCTCACCATCTTTATACAGAACCAAGGCGATGTTTGCTGAACGGTTTGGATCATATTCCAAGCGCTCAACTACAGCAGGAATACCATCTTTATTACGTTTGAAGTCAATCAAACGATAATGCTGCTTGTGACCACCACCAATGTGACGAGTGGTAATACGACCATTGTTGTTACGACCACCGGTTTTGCTGCTTTTTTCCAGTAACGGAGCATAAGGTTTGCCCTTATGCAGCTCAGGGTTAACCACCTTAACAACGTGGCGACGGCCCGGAGACGTAGGTTTACATTTAACAATTGCCATTGTTCTTTACTCCTCCGACTTACTCTGCGCCACCAATGAAGTCCATATTCTGGCCTTCTTTTAGAGTGACGTAAGCTTTTTTCCAGTCGCTACGACGACCAATACGCTGACCGTGGCGTTTAGTTTTGCCTTTAACCAGCAAAGTGTTAACACCTTCAACTTCGACTTCAAATAATTTCTGTACAGCAGCTTTAATTTCTGCTTTAGTCGCGTCTTTCGCAACTTTGAGAACGATGGTATTACTTTTTTCCATCGCTGTAGAAGCTTTTTCAGATACATGCGGCGCGCGCAGTACTTTCAGCAGACGTTCTTCACGGATCATGCCAGCATCTCCTCAACTTGCTTCACAGCATCAGCAGTCATAACCACTTTATCGAAGGCGATCAAACTAACTGGATCGATACCTGCTGCATCACGGACATCAACCTTGTACAGGTTACGAGCTGCTAAGAACAAGTTCTCATCAACTTCACCAGTGATAATCAGCACATCTTCCAGTGTCATTTCTTTCAGTTTCTGAACCAGAAGCTTAGTCTTAGGAGCTTCTACAGAGAACTTCTCGACAACGATCAAACGATCTTGACGTACCAGCTCAGACAGGATGCTTTTCAGAGCACCGCGGTACATTTTTTTATTAACTTTTTGACTGTGGTCCTGTGGCTTAGCTGCGAAAGTTACACCACCAGAGCGCCAAATTGGACTCTTAATAGAACCAGAGCGTGCACGGCCAGTGCCTTTCTGACGCCATGGTTTTTTACCTGAACCAGAAACTTCAGCACGGGTTTTCTGAGCACGAGTACCTTGACGTGCACCAGCTGCGTAAGCAACAACTACTTGATGCACAAGCGCTTCATTGAAATCACGCCCGAAGGTAGTTTCGGAAACAGTCAGCGCGCCTTGCGCGTCTTTCATTACCAATTCCATTCCTATCTCCTCGACGTTACGCCTTGACAGCCGGTTTTACGATCAGGTTGCTACCAGTCGCACCTGGAACAGCACCTTTGACCAGCAGCAGGTTGCGCTCAGCGTCAACACGTACTACATCCAAGCTTTGAACGGTTACACGTTCATTACCCAGTTGGCCTGCCATTTTCTTGCCTTTAAATACCTTGCCCGGAGTTTGGTTCTGACCGATAGAACCCGGAACACGGTGAGACAAAGAGTTACCGTGGCTAGCATCTTGGGTACGGAAATTCCAGCGCTTAACAGTGCCAGCAAAACCTTTACCTTTCGATGTACCAGTAACGTCGACTTTCTTAACGTCAGCGAAAATCTCAACGCTAATGTTTTGACCTACAGCATATTCTTCGCCCGCAGATAGGCGGAATTCACGCAGGATACGGCCAGCTTCAACGCCAGCTTTAGCAAAATGCCCTGCTTCAGGTTTGTTTACACGGCTAGCTTTTTTGCTACCAGTGGTAACCTGAATTGCACGATAACCATCATTATCTAGGCTTTTAACCTGAGTAACGCGGTTATCTTCAATTTCGATAACAGTTACAGGGATTGAAACGCCATCTTCAGTGAAGATACGAGTCATACCCACTTTTTTACCGACTAAACCAATCATTGTTTCAACCTCTCAATCGTTCAATGACCTGATTAACCCAGGCTGATCTGCACGTCTACACCGGCAGCCAGATCCAGACGCATCAGAGCATCAACGGTTTTCTCGGTTGGCTCAACGATGTCAACCAGACGCTTATGAGTGCGAATTTCGTACTGATCGCGCGCATCTTTATTAACATGCGGAGAAATCAGAACGGTAAAACGCTCTTTACGAGTCGGCAGCGGGATCGGACCACGAACCTGCGCACCAGTACGCTTAGCGGTCTCGACAATTTCCGCAGTTGATTGATCGATCAAACGATGATCAAATGCTTTCAGGCGGATACGGATTCTTTGGTTCTGCATGAGACCAGAGCTCCAACTATTTTATAAACGTAAATAATTACTCCTCGTACCCATTTCGATTGATGGGAGAGTGTAATCGTTCAATGTATAACCCCCATATCGGGAGTATTTTTAAATGGCAGTAAAAATCCCTGCACATTCGCTGATTGACAAATCAGACCTACACATAAGTAAGCCTATGCATTATACGCAAATCAATTTGCAAAGCAAGATACAGATGAGAATCTGTTCAGAGAGGAAATGTAAAATATGGAACGAAGCAAAGAATGCCCTAACTATATAATGTAGTAGGATAGGGCATTCTTTGTAGTAACTACTCTCCTTCAAGAATCTGCGCTTGGGTATAATTTTGAATCCCCATGCGTTCAATTAGTTCAAGTTGAGTTTCCAGCCAATCAATATGCCCCTCTTCCGCATCTAAGATATCTATCATCAAATCACGGCTGACATAGTCATGAATCAAATCAGCATAAGCAATCGCTTCTCTCAGGTCGTGAGCTCCTTGTAATTCAAGCTGCAAATCAGATCTGAGCATTTCTTCAATATCTTCTCCAATGTTAAGTTTCCCTAGGTCTTGCAAATTAGGAATTCCTTCAAGAAAAAGAATACGTTCAATGTACCTATCGGCATGCTTCATCTCATCAATAGATTCATGATATTCCTTCTCATTAAGACGGGTAAGTCCCCAGTTTTTGAACATCCGGGCATGCAGGAAATACTGATTAATTGCGACAAGCTCATTTCCAAGAAGTTTATTTAAATAAGCAATGATTTTTTTATCACCTTTCATAGTCTAATCCTCCGCTTCCAGTACTTAAAGTGTAGTACCTATTCAGCAGAGTAGTAGTAAACTTGCCTTATTTTTTATCAAGCAACTTTATCTATCTTGGGCAGTTGGGCAATTTCCTCATTAATTAGCTCTCTGGCTTGACGTATGCATTTCCCACAATCACGGCCTACAGGAACAATACGTTTTAACTCTCTGATAGAGTGAACGTGATGCTGACGCACCGCATTACGTATTGTTCTATCACTCACCGCATTACATAGGCAGACATACATAAACCGCACTCTCTGGTATATATTATAGCCCATGGTAAATAATAATGAGTATTATTTCAATAATCGTTTGCATTTAATTATTTGTTCCAATTTTTCGGTTCCATACCAACTACCTATGTCAGTACTTACCAACAGAGACAGAACAGCTACAGGTCTCAGATATTGCTTACCTGTATTTAAAAGAACAACTTATCTGAGTCTGATTCATTCGAAAAAATTGCAGACCACTACTGAATGCTGATGATAGAGAGATGTACCTGATATATCAGGATACACTAACAGAATGGATTAATGAAAACCCTGAAGAATAAACTACCACTGGCACAAATCGAAGACATTTGAACAGTATAAAAGATGATTTAGAGGACAATGTAAAAATCTACAACCAAGGAAAGATTACATAAATCTAACTACTAGACACCTGATGTAATACATCAGGTGTCTACTGTCGAAGTTCTAGAGTGTAAACCTACTTTAGAACCAGAAACTTAATTATTGGCGATTAGGCAATAACTTTAGCAACAACACCAGCACCTACTGTACGGCCACCTTCACGGATAGCGAAGCGCAGACCCTGGTCCATTGCGATTGGCGCAATCAGGGTAACTACCATCTGAATGTTATCACCTGGCATCA
>NZ_LJCS01000078.1:0-15943 GCF_001280945.1 Photorhabdus heterorhabditis
GCTGCTTTGTTGGCTGCGTTCACTTACCCCAGTCACATAGTTATCTATGCTCCTGGGGATGCGTTCACTTGCCGCCGCACTGCAACTTGAAATCTATTGGGTATATAACGTAATAATAAAATTTTTAGAAAATTTATTGATTTTAATAAAAGTTATATTAATGTAATTAAAGTGAAATTCTTTATCTTCTCTGACGGATTGATATTTTACCTTGATAATGTGATGTAATTTATAATAAAGTGAATATAAAGATAATGTTTATATGTAAGGAAATAAAAATCTTTCCGGTATATAAAAATTAAAATTATTTAATCGGCAATATTCATCTAGTTGAGAATAAGAATTAATTTCTAGTTTCTTATATACTCTTTCCATATGATTTTCTATAGATAGATAAGGAATGTTAAGTATTTGACTAATTTTCCTCTTGCTGTGTTTCTTTAGGAAAAGAAAAATAACTTCCCATTCTTGCGGTGAAAGCTGTTTTGATGGAGAGCAAAACATAATGGAAGGTGGCAGTTTTCCATTAAAAAATTGTTTTAAAGAAAAGGATTTTGTTTTCTGCCCGTGGAAAATTATGCCAATACATTCATTATTTTCGTTATAAAAAGGGAATTTCTCGAATAAATATGAGGAAATAAGTCTTTCTTTACCAAATATATGTGTTTCTAATGAATATACACTTTTTTCCAAATGCATTACTGTTCTATCATGTCGTTGAAATTGTTCTTCAAAGGTAGCACCTGCCCAGGGTAATTCACTATCAAAACGCCCCTCAACATTAAAATCAACAGGAATATTTTGTAACATAGCCATTGCTTTATTTTCGTAAATAAAACAAGTGTTTATATCCTTAATTCCCCAAGGATCATAACTATTTTCCATTGTGTTTATTATCTGTGCCGATATATTGTTTTTAGTTTTCATATTTTTTACTTTTAATATTATATAAACATTTTACTTCCTGGTTTTAAAAATCTTTCAGGAACATACAGATCGAAATCATTAAGGCGACAATACTCTTCCAATTGTTGACCAGAGTTGATACCGATTTTCTTATATATTCTAAATATATGCGTTTCTACTGTGCGATAAGAAATATTCAATATTCGTCCGATTTGTTTACTGGTGTGTTTCTGTAAAAATAGGAAAATGACATCCCATTCCCGTTGAGTAAATAATTCAGAGGGGGGCTGAAACATGATAGAAGCGGGGAGCTTACCATAAAAAAAGCGGGTCACAGAAAAGACTTCAGCTTTCCAGGCATGAAAAATGGTACCAACACATTCATTATTTTCATTATACAATGGGAACTTTTCGAAGAAATACGAGGAAAGTAATTTTTCTTTGCCATATAAATGTGTTTCTAATGAACATATTCTTTGTTCTGATTGCATGACTGCTCTGTCATGTATCTGGAATTGTTCGGCAAATTCTGCTCCTGCCCATGGTAAATCATTGTCAAGACGCCCTTCGACATTATAACCAGGAGGAAGATCTCGCAGCATAGCCATCGCTCTGTTTTCATAAACAAAGTGGGAACCTCTATCTTTAATTCCCCATGGTTCATCACTGGTTTCCATCATATTAATAATTTGAGGAGATACCGCTAATTTTTTGTAATGCACAATGTAATTCCTATTTTATCAAAAAACATCCGATTTTTGGTTTTAATTCTGGCCGTATTTGAGTCATGTTGTTAATGAAATTTTATAAATCTCTGCTGCTTATAGCGGCAAACCTTTCAGGAATGTAAAGGTCAAAATTATTTTCTTTGCAAAAATCTTCTAGTTCTATATGCAGCGGTAGATTAAATTTTCGGTAAATTGACTGAATATGATTAATTGTATCTTCTGTACTAATCATTAATTTTTCGCTGATGCTTTCTTCATCTAATGAGCGAAGGGCCAAAAAAAGAACTTCCCACTCAATTTGAGTTAGTGTGTCATTAGGCGGTGTGAATTTCAGCGCTTTTGGCGATGTTCTTTCATAATAGTAAGAAACAGAAAAATCTTGCATTTCATGTAGATGAAAAGTGATACCGATACAGTTACCATGTTCATCACAAAGTGGATATTTATCACAGAGGTAGGTTTGTTTAACTTTATTGTTCCCAAACAAATGGGTTTTAAATGAAGTTACTTTTTGCATAGTTTGAATGACTTTTTGATCTTGATGGTTGAATTCTTCTTCATATTCTGCAATGGTTGAGGGTAATTCACCTACTGAAAGCCCTGCAATGTCGAAATCTTCAGACAGGTTAAGTAACTGGTAAAAAGCTGAATTTGCATATATAAATCTTGACTGGCAATCTTTGGCTCCCCATGGCTCATCACTTTTTTCCCACATATGAAGTAATTGCGGAGTGATATTATTTGGTCTGTTTTTCATATATGACATAAGAATCGCCTAATGACTAATTAACTGCCTATCCCAATAGGGCTATTTTATTTGTCATTTTGAACCTGGGCAGTGTTCAAAATCCTCACGTACTACGTGTACGCTCCGGTTTTTCCGCGCTGTCCGTGTTCAAACTGCCTGCAACAATTACGCCTATTGAGATAGGCTCTAAGTAGTTATCTGCGTGGTTATTTTAATTATTATATTTAAAATAACTCGATCATATAATGGATTGCAATAATTAATTCGTTAAAAAATAGTATTTTTTTATTTTTTCTATATTTGTTAATTAAATTGCTTATTATTTTGTGTAAAAATTTCATTATGTAAGAAAATATAACCATGATTA
Source organism: Photorhabdus heterorhabditis (assembly GCF_001280945.1). NCBI lineage: Bacteria > Pseudomonadati > Pseudomonadota > Gammaproteobacteria > Enterobacterales > Morganellaceae > Photorhabdus > Photorhabdus heterorhabditis. The sequence continues at coordinate 2,750 of NZ_LJCS01000078.1, forward strand.
TTATTTTATTTTGCACTATTTGATTCGTTTATTGATGTTCCGGTAATGATTGTAAATCACAATGCCGATAGGACATTAATATGTATATATGATCAATATAAACAATTAATGTGATGCTTGTAAATTTCCATGAATTAAAGATGTATTTTCATTTAATTGGGTATTTTATGCTTTACCATCTTATGTCTTGATTTGCGGCTCATGGTTATGTTTAATTAACTCACTCATCTCTTTAGTATTACTCAATTATACCTGTCATCTTTCAAGTTGCTTCTTTGTTGGCTGCACTTACTCACCCCGGTCACAGAGTTATCTATGCTCCCAGGGATTCGCTCCCTTGCCGCCGCGATGCATCTTGAAATCCATAGGGTATAGTTCGTTTATTTATTGCTCTGATAGCACTGAAATTCATGTAAATCAGCGACCTAAATCAAAGAATTGCCGTTCAGGTGAAATTAAGATAGTTTCCCTTTTGGGCTTTAAAGATTGCGGTTTGTACGCTGTGCTGAGAAAATTACCCCCTAAACGCTTTTATCCCACTTGGAGTAGAAAATGACCACTCGTAAAACCCTTGCCAATGCTATTCGCTTCCTGAGTATGGATGCAGTGCAGAAAGCAAAATCAGGGCACCCTGGTGCGCCTATGGGAATGGCTGATATCGCTGAAGTTTTATGGCGTGATTATTTGAATCATAACCCAACTGACCCACATTGGGCCGATCGTGATCGCTTTGTATTGTCTAACGGTCATGGTTCTATGTTGATTTATAGCCTGTTGCATCTCACCGGTTATGATGTTTCAGTTGAAGATTTGAAAAATTTCCGTCAGTTACATTCCAAAACCCCAGGCCATCCTGAGTATGGTTATGCTCCAGGCGTAGAAACTACGACGGGTCCTTTAGGGCAGGGGATTGCCAACGCGGTAGGCTTCGCGATTGCTGAACGTACCTTGGCTGAGCAATTTAACCGTCCCGGTCATGATATTGTTGGCCATAACACTTATGTATTTATGGGTGACGGCTGCATGATGGAAGGCATTTCTCATGAAGTGTGTTCTTTGGCGGGAACGTTAAAACTGGGCAAACTGGTTGCTTTCTATGATGACAATGGTATTTCCATTGATGGTCATGTCGAAGGCTGGTTTACAGATGATACAGCAAGCCGTTTTGAGGCTTATGGCTGGCATGTGGTTCGCGGCGTTGATGGTCATAATGCAGACTCGGTCAAAGCAGCGATTGAAGAAGCCCGTAAAGTTTCTGATAAACCTTCACTGTTGATGTGTAAAACGGTGATCGGTTTTGGCGCACCAACCAAAGCAGGTACTCACGATTCCCATGGTGCTCCATTGGGTGATGCAGAGATAGCAGCAACTCGCGAAGCATTGGGTTGGCATCATCCAGCATTTGAAATTCCGGTGGAAATCTATTCAGAGTGGGATGCAAAAGAAGCGGGTAAAGCAAAACAAACAATCTGGAATGAAAAATTCGCTGCTTATGAAAAAGCGTACCCTGAATTAGCGGCTGAATTTAAACGCCGTACCTGTGGTGAATTGCCTGCAAATTGGGAAGCCGAATCAAAAGCATTTATCGAACAGTTGCAAAATAATCCGGCCAATATTGCCAGCCGTAAAGCATCTCAGAATGCTTTGGAGGCATTCGGTAAAGTGCTGCCTGAGTTTATGGGGGGGTCTGCTGATTTGGCACCAAGTAACCTGACGATGTGGTCAGGTTCTAAGCCGTTGAACGAAGATCAGGCAGGTAACTATATCCATTATGGGGTGCGTGAATTTGGCATGTCAGCCATTATGAACGGTATTGCTCTGCATGGTGGCTTTGTACCTTACGGTGCCACGTTCCTGATGTTCGTTGAATATGCTCGTAACGCGGTGCGTATGGCAGCACTGATGAAAATTCGCAGCATCTTTGTTTATACCCATGACTCAATCGGTTTAGGTGAAGATGGTCCAACTCACCAGCCAGTAGAACAAATTGCAAGTTTGCGTGTAACGCCAAATCTGAGTACATGGCGCCCGTGTGATCAGGTTGAATCTGCGGTGGCGTGGAAATACGCTATCGAACGTAAAACGGGTCCATCAGCACTTATTTTCTCTCGCCAGAATTTGGCTCAGCAAGAACGTACTGCTGAGCAATTGGCTAATATTGAGAAAGGCGCTTACATTCTGAAAGATTGTGAAGGTCAGCCAGAGCTGATTCTGATCGCAACGGGTTCAGAAATTGAACTGGCTGTGGCGGCTTACAATCAACTGACTCAGGAAGGTCGTAAGGTGCGCGTAGTTTCTATGCCATCTACTGATGCTTTTGATAAACAGGATGCGGCGTACCGTGAGGCCGTTCTGCCTGCTATGGTTTCTGCGCGTGTTGCGATCGAAGCGGGTATTGCTGATTACTGGTTTAAATATGTCGGTATGAATGGCGCTATCATTGGTATGAATACATTTGGTGAGTCAGCGCCGGCTGATCAACTGTTTAAAGCGTTTGGTTTCACTGTAGAGAATGTGGTCGCTAAGGCTAAAGCTCTGCTGAAATAATTAGTAAATTTGTTAGCGAGCGCATCCGAATCAAATTTTGGGCGGATGTGCTCCTTATTTTGAGCGATACAATTATTGAAGGTTGATTCTGGAAAATTTAACAAAATTGATTTGAAAATAGATTATCTGGATATATTTGGTGATCTATGTCGCATTGGCGATTCATTATTTCAATATTAGCGCCCATATTTATCTTGAATTATATATCAATGAAACAAGGGTATAGATAACCTTACCGTAGTAAGTTTTATCAACTTGTGAGTTGATCACTTTTTGCTATTGCGATCAATTTCCTTTTCCCGTAATCTCCTTACTAGTAGCTGAATCGTTTCGTTTTGTTGTCTGACGGCGTTTTCGGTGCCATTGTTTTAACAATTTTGTGATAAACAGTCGGTACATTAATGATTGAGTCGGTTATTCTAAGCGGTTGCGTGATAATTACTATTATTCGGGAGTAACATGACAATCAAGGTAGCAATAAACGGTTTTGGCAGGATAGGGCGCAGTGTTTTACGTGCTCTTTATGAATCGGGTCGCCGGGCTGAGATCGCTGTTATTGCTGTTAACGAGTTGGCAGATGCTGAAGGGATTGCTCACTTGCTGAAATATGACTCCAGTCATGGTCGCTTTGCCTGGGATGTGCGTCTGAACAATGATTTGTTGCAGGTTGGTGATGACAATATTCGCTTGTTTCATCAACCAGATGTATCGGCGCTACCTTGGCAGGAATTGGGCATTGATATTGTTCTTGATTGTAGTGGGATTTATGGCAGTAAGGCTGATGGGGAGGCACACCTTGCCAGTGGGGCAAAAAAAGTGCTGTTTTCTCATCCGGGTGGAAATGATTTAGACGCGACGGTGGTTTATGGTGTGAATCAGCACTTATTGACAGCCGCAGATCGCATTGTATCCAATGCCTCTTGTACCACTAACTGTATTATTCCCATCATTAAATTGTTGGATGATGCATTTGAGATTGAGTCTGGCACAGTGACAACAATTCATGCCTCAATGAATGATCAGCCTGTGATTGATGCTTATCATAAAGATTTACGGCGTACCCGGGCGGCAAGCCAGTCTATTATTCCGGTGGATACCAAACTGGCGGTGGGAATAACCCGGATTTTTCCAAAATTCTGTGACCGTTTTGAAGCTATTTCAGTACGTGTACCAACGATTAACGTTACTGCTATCGATTTGAGCGTTACGGTAAAATCTCCGGTAAATGTCAAAATAATCAATGAACTAATGCAAGAGTCAGCAGCGACTTCATTTCGTGGTATAGTTGACTATACAGAATTGCCGTTAGTCTCAACGGATTTTAACCATGACCCCCACAGCGCGATTGTTGATGGCACACAAACGCGGGTAAGTGGGCAACATCTGATTAAAACATTAGTCTGGTGTGATAATGAATGGGGCTTTGCTAACCGAATGCTGGATACAGCGTTAGCGATGGCTGCTACAGGTTTCAAATGATCTGTTGCTGACAGACAGTGCATAATAGATTTTCACACGGCATAAGATTAAATAATTTAGAGAATCAATGAGAGGATTCACCATGTCTGTAATTAAGATGACCGATTTAGAGCTAGCGGGTAAGCGAGTTTTGATCCGTGCTGACCTGAACGTTCCGGTAAAGGATGGCAAAGTCACCTCTGATGCGCGTATCCGTGCTTCCTTACCGACCATCGAAGCAGCATTAAAACGGGGCGCCAAAGTCATGGTGACTTCTCACCTTGGACGACCTACTGAAGGCGAATATAATGAAGAATTCTCGCTGAAACCAGTAGTAGACTACCTGAAAGAGAAACTGTCTTCTCCAGTTCGTCTGGAAAAAGAGTATCTGGAAGGTGTGGATATGGCAGAAGGGGAATTGGTTGTTCTGGAGAACGTTCGCTTTAATAAAGGTGAGAAGAAAGACGACGAAGTGCTGGCTAAAAAATACGCTTCCTTATGTGATATTTATGTCATGGATGCATTCGGTACGGCTCATCGTGCTCAGGCTTCTACTCATGGTGTGGCTAAGTTTGCTCCTGTTGCCTGTGCGGGTCCTTTGTTGTTCGCAGAACTTGACGCCTTGGGTAAAGCGCTGGATAAGCCAGCCCGTCCAATGGTTGCTATCGTCGGTGGCTCTAAAGTTTCAACCAAATTGACTGTTCTGGACTCGTTGTCAAAAATTGCTGATCAACTAATTGTCGGTGGTGGTATTGCTAATACTTTTGTTGCCGCTGAAGGTCATAATGTTGGTCGTTCCCTATATGAAGATGATCTGATCCCAGAAGCGAAAAAACTGCTGACAAGCTGTGATATCCCGGTGCCAACTGATGTTCGTGTAGCAACCGAATTTTCTGAAACCGCAGAAGCAACCCTGAAATCTACCAGTGATATTAAAGATGATGAGCAAATCCTTGACTTGGGGGATGAATCTGCTCAACGTCTGGCGGAAATCTTGAAAAACGCCAAAACTATTCTGTGGAATGGCCCGGTTGGTGTATTTGAATTCCCTAATTTCCGTAAAGGAACTGAAATTGTAGCCCGTGCAATTGCTGATAGTGATGCATTCTCTATCGCAGGGGGTGGCGATACTCTGGCAGCGATCGATCTGTTCGGTATTGCTGACAAAATTTCTTACATCTCTACCGGTGGTGGGGCTTTCCTTGAGTTTGTAGAAGGAAAAAAACTGCCCGCGGTTGTGATGCTGGAAGAACGTGCAAAACAGTAATTAAGTCATGACGGGCAGTTTTATCTGCCCGCTCTAAACAGGACCCACGTAACATGTCTAAAATTTTTGATTTCGTAAAACCGGGTGTCATCACTGGTGATGATGTTCAAAAAGTGTTCGCAATAGCCAAAGAAAACAACTTTGCGTTGCCAGCGGTAAACTGTGTAGGTACTGATTCAATCAACGCAGTTTTGGAAACTGCCGCAAAAGTTCGTTCTCCAATTATTATTCAGTTTTCTAACGGTGGTGCTGCTTTTATCGCTGGTAAAGGGTTGAAAGCTGAAGGTCAACAAGCGGCTATTCTGGGTTCAATTTCTGGGGCTCACCATGTTCATCAGATGGCTGAGCATTATGGTGTTCCTGTGATCCTGCATACTGACCACTGTGCGCGTAAACTGTTGCCATGGATTGATGGTCTGTTGGATGCGGGTGAGAAACATTATGCAGCGACCGGTAAGCCGTTGTTCTCTTCTCATATGATCGATTTGTCAGAAGAATCCTTGGAAGAAAATATTGAGATTTGCAGTAAGTATCTGGCTCGCATGGCGAAAATTGATATGACACTGGAAATTGAATTGGGTTGTACTGGTGGTGAGGAAGATGGTGTTGATAACAGCCATATGGACAGCTCTGCCCTATATACTCAACCAGAAGACGTTGCTTACGCTTATGAGAAGTTAAACGCCATCAGCCCACGTTTCACCATTGCTGCTTCTTTCGGTAATGTTCATGGTGTTTATAAGCCAGGTAACGTTAAACTGACGCCAAAAATTCTGCGTAACTCTCAGGACTATGTCTCTGAGAAATTCAATTTGCCACACAATAGCTTGGATTTCGTTTTTCACGGCGGTTCTGGCTCTACAGCAGAAGAGATCCGAGAAGCGGTTAGCTACGGTGTTGTTAAAATGAATATCGATACTGACACTCAATGGGCAACCTGGGAAGGTATTCTGAGCTACTACAAAAAGAATGAAGGCTACTTGCAGGGCCAGTTGGGTAACCCAGAAGGCGCAGACAAGCCAAATAAGAAATTCTATGATCCACGCGTATGGCTGCGTGCAAGCCAGGTTTCTATGACTACCCGTCTGGAACAGGCTTTCAAGGAATTAAATGCCGTTGATGTATTGTGAGTGACTTTTGCTCCCGCCGCGATTATAGCGGGGGCTTTTTGCAACACGCATCGGTTATTTTGAGGAAATTCTATTGTGCGACAGAATGCTATTTCTGAAACGGCCAGCCGGTTATTTAACTGACTAGGCATTAGCCGAGTATTTATTTTCGTCGTATGAATTATGAATGGCGATTCATATGAACTATACCCTATGGATTTCAAGATGCATCGCGGCGGCAAGGGAGCGAATCCCCGGGAGCAGAGATAACTATGTTATAGAGAACGATGTGACCGGGGTGAGTGGGTGCAGCCAACAAAGAAGCAACTTGAAAGATGACGGGTATATTCATTTTTGCCAAATATTATTCTTTACCTGTTCTCTTTGTTAATTTGTTTAATTCGAGTTAATAAATCAGTTCTTGCGTTATGTGTCATTTCATTTTTTCCAATATGCTTTTTAGCCACATCATTATTGACATTGTTAACTATTTTTCCTACCGAGCTTGCAATCCATGCTGCTTGTGCAGGGGTATTGATATCCTCACCCGTTCCGTGCGTATTGCCTGATAACCGCAGGCGGCGCATCGTTAGAAATGCTAAAAGAAGGCATAGAAAAACAGGAACGCCCCGAAAAATGACGCCCCTTTGGGCTGTTTGCTATCCATCGTCTCCCTAATACTAAAAGTTTGCTTTGCTCTCAATTCACATTCAGGTGGAATAATACCGCACATTTATTGGATATATTAATTTTTATATCTCATTTTGATAGTGTGTTCCCCGTTATGGTTCTATTGAATAAGGTTTTTCATCCGTTGTGTTGTTTTATCTATTTAATAAATATAGATATTTTTATATGGTTTTAATTATTAACATCATGACAATTCATATTCATGTTGCTTTATTTATCAGATAATAATAATTTTTATTATCATTCTCATGTAATCGCATTTTTGTTGTAGTTAATCATCTATACCCAATAGATTTCAAATTGCAGCGCGGCGGCAAGGGAGCGAATCCCCGGGAGCATAGATAACTATGTTATAGAGAACGATGTGACCGGGGTGAGTGAGTGCAGCCAACAAAGAGGCAACTTGAAAGATGACGGGTATAAACTTTATGGAAACCAAATGAGAGAGCTAACGACCATGCAGGCCGCTTATTGGGTTGGCCGGCAATATGAACAGACGTTGGGTGGTGTTACCGCACATTTGTATGCCGAGTTTGATGGTACTGGGCTTGATCTTGAGCGGCTGAAAATTGCTGTACAGTACCTCTTTGATATTCATCCGATGTTACGACTACGCGTTACACCGGATGGCATGCAAACTATAGAAAGTCTGTCTTCCAATAATAAATTGCACATTGATGATGTCAGCATATATGACGAAAAAGGCATTGCTGATTTTCTGGAAAGTAAACGAAAAAGCAAAACCCACCAGAGATTGAATCTTGAACATGGTCAGCCTATCGATTTGAGTGTCACTCTTTTAAAGGATGGAGATTTTCGTTTGCATGTTGATCTGGACATGATCGCCGGTGATGCGCAAAGTTTTCGTCTCCTTATGGAAGATTTGGCCCGATTTTATCACCAGCCTGACCATCAACTGAAAAATGGAGGAAGCACTTATTTTCACTATTTAGAGCGAATGCAGGCAGATAAACTTTTATTGACTCTACGTGAACGTGATAAAAAGTGGTGGAGTACGCGTATTGCGCAAATTCCACCAGCCCCTAAGTTACCTCATATTCATAGCCATTTTCCAAAGGACGAATATTGTAGTGAGCGATTAGCTGTGCAACTGACTAAAGAAGAAAAGCAATCGTTAAAGGCAACAGCTAAAAAATATCAGATTACGCTATCAACATTATTTCTATCTCTTTTCGCTTGTACGGTGGGGATTTGCACACAATCTGACAAATTTAGATTAAATGTGCCTACGTTCCAGCGAGAACGTTACCTCAGTGATGTGGAGCAAATTGTTGGTGATTTTTCAGATTTATTTATTTTAAGTGTTGAATTACAGCGTTATGAACCGATGATTACATTATGCCGTCGTTTGGCTGATCAAATCGCTTTACTCCTCTCTCACTGTACTTATCCGGGAGTCAGTGTTATGCGAGATCTCTCCAGATACCACGGTAATATGCAAATTTCGCCCATCGTTTTTACATCCGGTTTTGGTATCAGTGGCGATAATTTATTTTCCGAAAATGTCACCCGTGCTTTCGGTGACATGACTTTTGTTATTTCGCAAGGCCCACAGGTTGCTTTGGATGTTCAGGTTGTGCCTGCTTATGAAGGAATTTTAGTTAATTGGGATGTTCGTCTGGATGTTTTCCCTGAACCGTATATCCGCAGAATGTTTGGTATATATCTCTCTTTGATTCGAATGATCATTCGTTCGCCTGAATTGATAAACCAATCTTTGGACTATTTTTTCTCATCTCATTCTGCTTTGTATCAGGATGTGGGGACTGAAAAGGTAACTTCCTCTTGTGTTGAGAAAATGCTCATTCTTCTGCTGTCTCGGCTTACGAATGAAGAAAATATTAACGTTAATACTTCTCTTTCTGCATTAGATATTGACGCTGATATCGCGGAAGAATTAACGGGATTTATTAACAAATATATCCCACAGGCAGGGCTGATCATTGACGATATTAAGACTCATCGAACATTAAGTGCACTGGCGCAGACGATGACAGTGAGATCGCAGGGAGCGGCTGAAAAGACGGCTGAGGCACTACTGAAAATCCTTAGCAAGCCGAAGTAATCTTTCTTTTTGAAGGATGCTAAATGTTTAAGTTCGTTAACGTAGGTTTTGTTCTTTCTCATCATCAAAAATCGAGGAAATATCATGGATACCGCACTGACACCATTACAATGTGCATACCTACTAGGCCGGAGTGAACTGTTACCATTGGGTGGTGTTGCCATGCATGATTTCAGGGAATTCAGAGGTAACATCGAGTTTTCTGTCATTAAGACTCGGCTAACCAGATTAGTGCAGCAATACGATGCGTTACGTACCCATATAGATGAAAATTCATTGGTTCAACATGTTTCCGATGCCATTACCCTGAATCTTGATGAAATTGATTTCACGGGTATTCCTCGTTCAGTGGCTTATCAAAGGATAGATGAGATGAGGCAGGCGTATTCTCATAAAATCCACGATCTTTCTCGTTCTCCTTGGCATATTTGGGTTATTAAATTGGCAGAGCCAGAAGATGAGAGTAATGACCATTTTGCGACAATAGTGTTTGTGAGTTTTGATGCACTGATTTTAGATGGTAGAGCTATCTCTCTAATATTGTTTAAATTGTTTGAGGGGGATGAGAATGACCAGAAAGGCGATATACAAACGAGAAATATCGCTCACCTGCTTCCTCAGCCTTCTGGCTTGAAAAAGCAAAGTGATGCTCAATATTGGTCAGAAAAGCTGAAAGAATATCCTGGCCCCCCGACTTTGCCTTGGAAGAAACCACCCGAATCGATTAAATCTTCTCGTTACAGAAGAGAGAAGGTCACTGTTCCCAGCGCGACGTTGAATCATTTGTCTAAAATAGCTTCATCTTATGGCCTGTTTCAAAATACGATTTTATCCACGATTATTCTGGAGATAATGTCATTTTGGACACAAGATAGTACGTTATGTATCGGTGTTCCGGTTGCTATTCCCGGTCAGAAAATGCAGTTTAGTAATGAGTCTTCATTTATTGCGGCTTATTTTAAGAGAGACCAGGTGCCATTTTTGGAAAGAGCGAGTGCTTTTCAAAATGATATTTTTGCGTCTCTGGAACATCTGGATTTTTCCGGTGTTGATATTAATAAGCTGATATTTAATCAACACCAGATAGGTTTAGCGTTACCGGTTGTATTAACGAATGGCTTGTCATGGAAAACACTCTCTGCATCTGGAGATGTCTCTTTTTATGATGGATTAACTCAGACACCACAAGTTGCAATGGATATTCGTTTTTCCCTGGATCAGGATAAAAACTTGGTGTTATCCATTGATTATGCAGAAAAAGCCCTGGAAAAAAATATCGTGCAAGATATTTTACAAACAATCACTCAGGCAATAACGCTTATTTGTCGTCAGGGAAACCTCGCGGTGGATTTTTCTCAGGCGATTGAATATCACCATTACAAAGATAACGGTGATGACAGTGATTTTATTTGTTCAAATTTCCTGACGCGTATCGCGGATAACCTATTGACGGCAAAATTAAAAAAATCTGCCATCATCTGTGGGGATCGGCAAATTACTTATTCTGAGTTGGGGGAAGATGTTCAAAAGATAGTAAATAATCTGAATCATTATGGGTTGCGCAAAGGGAGTGTTGTCGCGATTTGTTTACCTCGTAGTCCTGAGCATGTGATGGTAACAATCGCATGTGCGCTTTTGGGGATTATCTGGGTGCCTATTGATGTTAATTCTCCCTCTGAACGACTGGATTATTTGCTAACGAATTGCCATCCTGATCTTATTGTCACTGCCGAACAGTTGAATAGTGATAAAGCCATCACATTGGAGACACTACTCATCTCGGTTTCTGAAAACGTCTCACTCCCCTTAGAAACGTTATCATCACTGAGTCATAGCATTGAACCCGCTTATTATCTGTATACCTCTGGAACAACGGGTAAGCCTAAATGTGTGGTGCTCAATAACAAAGCAACATCTCATGTTATCGGGCAAACCATGAATAAATGGGAGGTTAAACAAAATGATGTGTTTATTTCCGTCACGCCATTACATCATGATATGTCTGTTTTTGACCTTTTTGCATCACTAACTATTGGTGCGACATTGGTTATCCCTGAATCCCATGAAGAGAAAGATGCTATCCGTTGGAATCGGCTGGTGTCGAAACACAAAGTTTCTATTTGGTGTTCAGTGCCGGCGATTTTAGAAATGTTAATTGCATGCCAAAACGGAGATTCTCTCTCTTCCCTTAGATTGATAGCGCAGGGCGGTGATTATATTAAGCCTATGATCATTGCGGAAATTCGAACAACTTATCCTGATATCCGGTTGTTTTCTTTGGGAGGGCCAACTGAAACGACAATTTGGAGTATATGGCATGAAATTACCTCAGAGGATGTTAGCCTTATTCCCTATGGTAAACCACTGCCTGCGACTCAATATTTTATCTGTAATGATATCAATGAACATTGCCCGGCGTTTGTGACGGGTCGGATTTATACGACAGGCGTCAATCTTGCCTTAGGCTATCTTGAAGATGGTATTGTTGTGCAAAAGGATTTTGTCACTATCACTTCGCCTAAGGGTGAACAGTTAAGAGCATTTAGAACAGGAGATCAGGGTTATTACCGAAAAGATGGCACAATTATCTTTGCCAGCAGAGTAAATGGTTATGTCAAAATTCGGGGGATTAGAGTGTCCCTGCCTGATATTGAAAGTGAGCTATGTAAGCACCCACAAATCAATAATATTGTGGTCGTTGATTATCCAAATGAGCAAAATGGTGATGCAACGTTAGGCGCTATGTATACGACGCTAAATAACCGGGAAATTCCTGCTTCCGAATTACGGGATTTTTCTCATGAGCTTTTACCTGTCTCTCATATACCAACACGTTTTACTCATATCCAGGCATTTCCTTTGTCTGCAAACGGTAAAATAGATCGCCATCAAATTAGGGCGTTCTTTACGCAATTGAAGTCGGATAATTTGGTTGATAAGAAGTCCGTTGTATCAGAGAGCCAAAGAGTCAATAACAGCGCAGAGGATGGATATTACCAATCGATCCTCGGCATTTATTTGCATACCATTGGTGCGCAGCCGTTATCTGGTTTGAATGAAGATTCTGAGTTTTTAGCGCTAGGATTAAGACCTTCTCATCTCAAAGAAATCGCTCGGCGTCTCACTGAAAAATTTGGTGTTATTCTGACGCCTCAACTTTTAGTTAAATGCAAGAATGCTCGGCAGGTTTTCTCCTTGCTTTCACAAAGCATATAACTTGTTTTTGCTCAAGAACCGGAGTTTGACTCCGGTTCAGATTGCGGGCTTTTGGCGTCTTGATTATCACGGTTCAATCAAATACAGGAAAAGGAAAAAAGCATTAGGTTTATAAAACAAGTTTCTTTTTATCGATAATTTATCCTCCATTTATTTTACCTTTATTGAATCTGGCATAACCTTTTAAAATCGTGAATACAGCGCTGCGGCAAATGAATGCATCCCCAGAGCATAGATAACGATGAGACTGGGGTAAGTGAAAGCAGCCAACAAAGCAGCAACTTGAAGGATGAAGGGTATAAAAGGAAATAAACAGGATGCCACACATCTGCTTGGTTGGTGACGTAATACCATTACGCAGAAACTAAAAGAGTTGATGTTGTTGTAAAGACTTTAGATGGTATCTCTAATCTTATCGCCACTTTTCAGCATTTAATATATCTCATTCCCCATTGTCAGGGTTAAAAAACGATTGCTGATCACATTTTGCTCTACCCATTCTGACAGTCAATTAATTACCCATTAGAATAGTTTAATGACGTCACTATTAAGCTATTCAGATTATTTATGAAAAATGACGCCTTTATCACCGCAACCTGACCGCAGATAACGGGGCATTTAATGGGTCAGCTTCACTCACTTTGTAACACTTACATTAGGAAAGGGATACGCAATGAGTAAACGCCACGACGCGGTGGTCAGAACCACGAGTTATCTTTTAATTTACCTGACGGCAATCCAGCCACTACACCCGGCGATTGCTGCGGGAATAACACCGGATAGCCCCCAAACACAGGTCCAAAATCAGGGCAATGTCCCGG
>NZ_LJCS01000079.1:0-15786 GCF_001280945.1 Photorhabdus heterorhabditis
CTACATCTTATACCACTTATAACTCCATATATAACAATGGGTTGAAGAAGGCCATGTGTAGCGGAATTATGAAAAGCTATTTAGTTTTTTTCCTAAAGCAAAGTGAAATCTATGATTATAGGAATAGGATCAAGGATCATGAAAAAATTGACTCTGATTATCGTTGATCCCATTTTTACTAATTGTTAATAAAATGTTTGTAATATTACATTTTATCATATTTTATGTAATAAAATTACATAAAATAGAAAATATAGCGACAATAACGGCTTAAAAGTGGTCTGATAAGTGGTAAATTTTGATTTTTTGCGATAAAATTTTAAACAATTTACAGATTGATTATTTTTAAGATTCTGCGGAAAAGTAGGATCATTTTAAGGAGGACTAATATGTCTTCATATCGTGAATATCCTTGGTATCAAGTTCTTTTACGCCGTATTGGCGCTGTCACTTTCGGTGTCCTGGCGTTACCGGTGATGCTATTTCGTCGTGATCGCGTCCGTTTTTACAGTTATTTGTATCGTGTATGGGTAAAAACCAGCAATAAGCCCGTATGGTTAAAACAGTCAGAACAGGTTATGGCAATCAAAAGTAGCTGACAACTGACAATTGGCGGCAGGTAGCGGTATATTATTGCCATACAATTAATATACAGGACGAATATGATGCGTAATATTGAGCTGGAAAATGTGATTAACCAAGAGCTGAATGTTGGTGAGTTTCAAGATTATGCCCCCAATGGTTTACAAGTTGAAGGGCGTACTCATATTCAGAGAGTCGTTACCGGAGTGACCGCTTGTCAGGCTTTATTGGATGAAGCGGTTCGCTATCAGGCTGATGCGGTGATCGTTCATCATGGCTATTTTTGGAAAAATGAGCCAACGGTGATTCGTGGTATGAAACGTAATCGCCTGAAAACGTTGCTTTGTAATGATATCAATTTATATGGTTATCATCTGCCGCTTGATGCTCATCCATCATTGGGAAATAACGCTCAATTGGCCCGCTTGATTAATGCGAAAGTTGTTGGGTTGATTGAACCATTCATACCGCATGGGGAGTTTGATCAGCCGATATCACCGGTGGAGTTAACTTCACGTATTGAACAGGCACTTGGTCGCAAGGTGTTGCATGTGGGCGATAACGCACCTGAGGAGATTCGCACGCTTGCCTGGTGTACTGGCGGTGGTCAGGGTTTTATTCAGCAGGCGGCCGAATTCGGTGTTGATGCTTTTATTACTGGTGAAGCGTCGGAACAGACGGTTCATACTGCCCGTGAGATGGGACTGCATTTTTATGCGGCTGGTCATCATGCCACTGAACGTTATGGCATTAAAGCTTTAGGTGAGTGGTTGGCGGATAATTATGGGTTAGATGTTACTTTTATCGATATTCCAAACCCGGTTTGATTCGGTTTATACGTTAGTCAGGAATAAGCGAAGCCCACCGAAAGTGGGCTTCAAAGTTTTTATAAACTTTTTAACTAGCGTTGTTCTATCCGCTTCATAGAATTGTGAATTTTGATCTCGGTGATCTGGCTACACACGCAAACGGGAGGCTACGTTCGATCATTTAGAGAACAGGGTAGCTTAGTACCTGCTCTTAAAACGAGCATACACAAGGAAGATAGCCAGATCAATTTCAGTAGTGATTGTATTGGCACTAAATCTTATCGAATATCTGCCCAATTAAATAAAAGCCCTAATTATCAAGTCACAGCTTTGCCCTTATCGTAATCGGATTTAATTATTATTTTTCCAACTGGCTTTGGAAATCTCGCTGTGTATAGCCAGTGTAGAGTTGACGAGGACGGGCGATTTTTACACCGTCATCATGCATTTCGTTCCAATGGGCAATCCAGCCGATGGTACGGGCAATTGCAAAAATGACAGTGAACATAGTGGATGGAATCCCCATTGCTTTCAGGATGATACCAGAGTAGAAATCCACGTTCGGATACAGTTTCTTCTCAATAAAATACGGGTCATGCAGAGCAATACGCTCAAGTTCCATAGCAACTTCTAGCAGACTGTCATTCAGCCCAAGCTCATCTAACACTTCGTGGCAGGTTTCACGCATGACTGTTGCGCGTGGGTCATAGTTTTTGTAAACACGATGACCAAATCCCATCAGGCGGAAAGCGTCGTTTTTGTCTTTGGCGCGGGCAATAAATTCAGGAATGTGTTCAACCGACTGAATTTCTTCCAGCATTCGTAAGCAAGCTTCGTTTGCGCCACCATGAGCCGGTCCCCAAAGTGAAGCGATACCCGCGGCAATACAGGCAAATGGATTAGCACCGGAAGAACCCGCAGTACGTACTGTAGAGGTAGATGCGTTCTGTTCATGGTCGGCATGCAGAATAAGAATGCGATCCATAGCACGTTCTAGCACCGGGTTCACCTTGTACTCTTCGCATGGTGTAGCGAACATCATGTGCAGGAAGTTTCCTGCATAGGAAAGATCATTGCGTGGATAAACGAATGGCTGACCAATAGAGTATTTGTAGCACATTGCCGCCACTGTTGGCATTTTGGACAGCAGACGATATGCAGTAATGTCACGGTGATGCGGATTGTTCACATCCAGAGCATCGTGATAGAAAGCAGCCAAAGCGCCCGTGACACCGCACAGCACCGCCATCGGGTGGGAATCACGGCGGAAGCCATTAAACAACCGATTGATCTGTTCGTGGATCATCGTATGACGGGTAATGATTTTTTTGAATTTATCAAACTGTTCTTGTGTTGGTGTTTCGCCATACAGCAGGATATAGCAGACTTCCAGATAATTGGATTTTGTCGCTAGTTGGTCGATAGGAAAACCACGGTGAAGTAATATGCCTTCGTTGCCATCAATGTAGGTGATCTTGGATTCGCAAGATGCTGTTGAAGTAAAACCAGGGTCGTAGGTAAAAAAACCTTCGGAGCCGAGAGTACGAACGTCGATTACTTTAGACCCCAGGGTAGGTGTTAGCACGTCCAATTCAATAGCAACTGTACCATCTGGGGTTAGAGTTGCTTTGTTATCTGCCATTACAGTCTCCTTAGCACTTTCATTTTTATAACTCTTAACAACCGCAGCGGAAAGACACGATGTAAAGTCTATCTCATCAGGCTATTCTATTTGCCATTCTTTGTCGTTAAGAGCTGACCTAGGTAGTGCTCTGACAAAAGCGCTAGCTTTTGAATGCACCTTAGTGTGGCCCGCGCAAGTGAGCGATTTATCAATGAATCGCTTCTCACATACTGCCGTGCATATTCTGGTTTCTGCATGCGGCTGCGCCCTTAATTTATTGACCAGAATGGCCTACGCCAATGATGCCTATTGGAATAGGTTCTTATACTGCGCCTTCCTGGCATTGTGCTACCGGAGAAAATTTGAAATCAGGCTAATATCACATTTAAGGCTGAAATTTCACCCCGGGCAACAATGATTTTTAGATTGTTAGCGAGTTTTTGTGTGTTATGTTTTATGCATTGACTACAAAAACCATTATGATTTGTGCGGACTACACAGTTACATAACTTTAGCTTTTCGGGAAGTCTTTCCTCTTATCGGAAATCAATCTCAAAAGTGTTTTCAACCATATATGTAAGATAAATGTTTAAAGTTTGTCAAACAAGATAATTAATTTTGTGCAGTATGTTTGAATCGTGATCTCAATCACTGTTCAGTGGAAATGTAGCTAATCATATTGTGTTGGAATTGTAATAATAATGTGAAGCACATATACTGCCGCCAGGTCTCCGGATTACCCTGATGTAGGAGCACCCAGCGTAACCAAATCACAACATTTTTTAACATGAAGGATCTACCGTTTGATTAAATGTTGTGTCTTTGTATCCCCTTATCGCTGTCTGATTTCCGCCCAGGTCCGGAGGAAGGAAAATAATAAAAGAGCTGTGTGGGCAAAATTGTGAAAAAACAAAGACCTGTCAACCTTGATTTGCAGACGATACACTTCCCAGTTTCTGCAGTAGCCTCGATCTTGCACCGTGTCTCTGGCGTCATCACTTTCATAGCAGTAGGAATTCTCCTCTGGTTGTTAGGGATGTCTCTTTCCTCGCAAGAAGGTTTTCAGCAAGCCGCCGATATTATGACGAGCTTTTTTGCTAAGTTTATTGTGTGGGGTATTCTGACTGCACTGGCTTACCATATTTGTGGTGGTATCCGCCACTTGCTGATGGATTTCGGCTATTTGGAAGAAAACTTAGCGGTCGGTAGTGCTTCTGCCAAAGTGGCAATCGCGCTTTCCGTTATCTTGTCGATTCTGGCTGGAGTACTGGTATGGTAAGTAACGCATCTGCATTGGGTCGCACGGGTATCCATGATTGGTTATTGTTGCGCGCGTCCGCAATCATTATTGTTCTATATGTTATCTATATTTTGGGCTTTGTTGCTGTAACGTCGGATATCACTTATGAAGTCTGGCGGGGTTTCTTTTCCTCATCCATCACTAAAGTCTTCACTGTGCTGGCGCTGTTTTCCATTCTGGCTCACGCTTGGATTGGTATGTGGCAAGTACTAACTGACTATGTAAAGCCGCTGGCACTGCGTTTGGTGTTGCAACTGGCGATTGTCGTTGCACTTATGGCTTACTTAATTTACGGAACAATTGTGGTGTGGGGTGTATAGATGAAACTGCCAGTAAGAGAGTTTGACGCAGTCGTTATTGGTGCAGGTGGGGCAGGTATGCGTGCCGCGCTGCAAATTTCACAAATGGGATTATCCTGTGCTTTAATTTCTAAAGTATTCCCAACCCGTTCTCATACAGTATCCGCGCAGGGTGGTATCACTGTTGCGTTGGGTAATTCCCACGAAGATAACTGGGAATGGCATATGTATGACACGGTGAAAGGTTCTGACTATATCGGTGACCAGGATGCGATTGAATACATGTGTAAGACCGGTCCAGAGGCAATTCTGGAACTGGAACACATGGGATTGCCATTTTCTCGTCTAGATGATGGTCGTATTTATCAGCGTCCATTCGGCGGCCAGTCAAAAAACTTTGGTGGTGAACAGGCCGCACGTACAGCCGCAGCCGCAGACCGAACCGGTCATGCACTGTTGCACACTCTGTATCAGCAGAACTTAAAAAATCACACCACTATTTTTTCTGAATGGTATTCGTTGGATCTGGTTAAAAATCAGGATGGCAGTATTGTTGGCTGCACTGCTATCAGTATTGAAACCGGCGAAGTCGTTTATTTCAAGGCGAAGGCAACTATTTTAGCAACAGGTGGTGCTGGTCGTATTTATCAATCTACAACTAATGCTCACATTAATACCGGTGATGGTGTAGGTATGGCGCTGCGTGCAGGTGTACCGGTGCAGGATATGGAAATGTGGCAATTCCACCCAACCGGTATTGCAGGCGCGGGTGTTCTGGTGACAGAAGGTTGCCGTGGTGAAGGTGGTTATTTGCTTAATAAGGATGGCGAGCGCTTTATGGAGCGTTACGCGCCAAATGCCAAAGATTTGGCGGGTCGTGATGTGGTCGCGCGTTCCATTATGATCGAAATCCGCGAAGGCCGTGGTTGTGAAGGTCCTTGGGGGCCTCATGCTAAGCTAAAACTGGATCATTTGGGCAAAGATGTGTTGGAGTCTCGTCTGCCGGGCATTCTCGAACTGTCCCGTACTTTTGCACACGTTGATCCGGTAAAAGAACCTATTCCGGTTATTCCAACTTGTCACTATATGATGGGGGGAATCCCGACTAAAGTTACCGGTCAAGCGCTGACTATTAACGAGAAAGGCGAAGATGTTGTTATTCCGGGCTTGTTCGCTGTGGGTGAAATTGCCTGTGTATCAGTTCATGGCGCAAACCGTTTGGGGGGTAACTCACTGTTGGACTTAGTAGTGTTTGGCCGTTCTGCCGGTTTGCACCTGAAAGAGTCTCTGATGGAGCAAGGTACCAGCCGTGAAGCCAGCGAATCTGATATTGAAGCATCAATGCAGCGTCTGAACCGTTGGAATAACTGCCGTACTGGTGAAGATCCAGTTAAAATTCGTAAAGATTTGCAGGCTTGTATGCAGAACAACTTCTCTGTATTCCGTGAAGGTGATGCAATGGCGAAAGGTTTAGAAGAGCTGAAGGTTATCCGTGAACGTTTGAAGAGTGCGCGTTTGGATGATACTTCATCAGAGTTTAATACCCAACGTATTGAGTGTTTAGAGCTTGATAACCTGATGGAAACGGCATTTTCTACAGCTGTTACTGCTAATTTCCGTACTGAGAGTCGTGGTGCTCACAGCCGTTTCGACTATCCTGATCGTGATGATGCGAACTGGTTATGTCATACCCTCTATCTACCGCAAACTGAAACTATGACTCGTCGTAATGTCAACATGCAGCCAAAACTGCGTGAAGCATTCCCGCCGAAAGCGCGTACTTACTAATGAGTTGCTGAATAATCCAGTTGCGGAGGAATAGATTATGAAACTTGAATTTTCGATTTATCGTTACAACCCGGATGTTGACAGCGCACCTCGTATGCAGGATTACACGCTGGAAGCAGAAGAAGGGCGTGACATGATGTTGCTGGATGCATTAATTCAGCTTAAAGAGCAGGACCCGACACTCTCTTTTCGTCGTTCTTGCCGTGAAGGTGTTTGTGGTTCTGATGGCCTTAATATGAATGGTAAAAATGGTCTGGCCTGTATTACACCTGTTTCGGCTTTGCGGCGTGGCCGCAAGAAAATTGTTATCCGTCCTCTGCCAGGTTTACCGGTTATCCGTGACCTGATTGTAGATATGGGGCAGTTTTATGCACAATATGAGAAAATTCGCCCATATTTGCTGAATGATGGTAAAAATCCGCCGGCTCGTGAGCACTTACAGTCACCTGCACAAAGGGAAAAACTGGATGGTCTGTACGAGTGTATTCTGTGTGCATGTTGTTCAACGTCTTGTCCGTCATTTTGGTGGAATCCTGATAAGTTTATCGGACCTGCGGGCTTGCTGGCAGCGTATCGCTTCCTGATCGACAGCCGTGATACTGAAACAGATTCACGATTAGATAATCTGAATGATGCTTTCAGCGTTTTCCGCTGCCATAGTATCATGAACTGTGTCAGTGTGTGCCCTAAAGGGTTGAATCCAACAAAAGCTATTGGTCATATTAAGTCTATGTTGTTAAAACATAGTGCATAATTGGCTAGCCCTCCGTGAAGTTTATCTGCGGAGGGCACAAAGAATTGAGAATTGTGAGTTGCCAACTGCTAATGATGATTAAAGCTTTGAGGCAAGGAACCTTTAAAAACCGTTAAAGGGTTTTTAAAGGTTCCTTGAAGGGTTCCGAAACCCAAAATAGAACATGCATAAAGCACGTCCAAATGAACCTTTTATCGATACCGCATTTAAGCGGTAAGTTAACCACGGCGAAAACTAAAGCTTTTAAAGCTTAAGGGATCACAATGCAGAACGGCGCAATGAAGGACTGGCTAGATTCGAGCTTCTTAGCTGGTTCAAACCAGTCTTACATAGAGCAAGTCTATGAAGACTATATAACCGATCCAAACTCCGTTGATGCAAGTTGGAGAGAAATCTTTCAACAATTGCCGAATGCGGGACTAAACGGTGAACAACTCCACTCGCAGACGCGTGATTACTTCCGCCGCCTTGCGAAAGATACTACGCGTTATCACTCCTCTGTCAGCGATCCGGCAATGGATGCAAAACAAGTTAAAGTTTTGCAGCTCATTAACGCATTCCGCTTCCGTGGTCATCAAAACGCTAATCTTGACCCGTTGGGATTATGGCAACAGGATAATGTTCCTGATTTAGATCCTGCTTTCCATAATCTGACGGAAGCTGATTTTGCAGAAACATTTAACGTAGGTTCTTTTGCTGTCGGCAAAGAAACGATGAAACTGGCTGATTTGTATGAAGCTCTGAAACGCACTTATTGCGGTTCTATTGGTGCTGAATACATGCATATCACCAATACGGAAGAAAAACGTTGGATTCAGCAACGTTTGGAATCTGTTACTGTCAGCTCTCAGTTTAGCGCAGAAGAAAAGCAGCGCTTCTTGGCAGAACTGACGGCAGCCGAAGGTTTGGAACGTTATTTGGGAGCCAAGTTTCCGGGAGCGAAGCGTTTCTCTCTTGAGGGTGGTGATGCCCTGATCCCAATGTTGAAGGATCTTGTCCGCCATGCGGGTAAACATGACACACGGGAAGTTGTGCTGGGGATGGCTCATCGTGGTCGTCTAAACGTTCTGGTTAATATCTTAGGTAAAAAACCTGCTGATTTGTTTGATGAATTCGCGGGTAAACATAAAGAGCACCTTGGAACTGGCGACGTGAAATACCATCAAGGCTTCTCGTCTGACTTTGCAACCGAAGGTGAAAAAGTTCATTTGGCACTGGCATTTAACCCATCTCATCTTGAGATTGTCAGCCCGGTGGTTATCGGTTCAGTGCGCGCCCGCCGTGATCGTCTGGATGAAGGCCGTAGCAACATGGTATTGCCAATCACTATCCACGGTGATGCTGCGGTTACTGGTCAAGGGGTTGTGCAGGAAACCCTGAACATGTCTCAGGCTCGTGGTTATGAAGTTGGTGGTACAATTCGTATCGTAATCAATAACCAGATTGGTTTTACAACGTCTAACCCGAAAGATGCCCGTTCAACACAATACTGTACCGATATCATCAAAATGGTACAGGCACCTATTTTCCACGTTAATGCAGACGATCCAGAAGCGGTGGCATTTGTTACCCGTCTGGCTTTAGATTTTCGTAATGCCTTTAAACGTGACGTGATGATCGATCTGGTATGTTACCGCCGTCATGGTCATAACGAAGCTGATGAGCCAAGTGCCACTCAGCCAATGATGTATCAGAAAATTAAGAAACATCCAACTCCACGTAAAATCTATGCTGATAAGCTGGTTGCTGAGAATCTGATATCAGTCGATGATGTGATCGAGATGGTTAATCTGTATCGTGATGCCCTCGACCGTGGTGACTGTGTCGTTGAAGAGTGGCGTTCAATGGGGCTGCACTCCTTTACATGGGAACCCTATCTTAATCACGAATGGGATGAAGAATACCCATATAAAGTCGATATGAAGCGTTTGCAAGATCTGGGCAGACGTATCAGCTCTGTCCCTGAAAAAGTGGAAATGCACTCGCGGGTCACGAAAATTTATCACGACCGCGCAGAGATGGCGAACGGCGATAAACTATTTGACTGGGGTGCTGCGGAAACGTTGGCTTATGCGACTTTGGTTGATGAAGGGATTCCAGTGCGTCTGTCTGGTGAAGATGCGGGCCGTGGTACTTTCTTCCATCGGCATGCTGTTATCCATAATCAGGCTAACGGTTCTGTTTATGTTCCTCTGGAGAATGTTCATAACGGCCAGGGCGCATTTAATGTTTGGGATTCTGTTCTGTCTGAAGAAGCGGTGTTGGCGTTTGAGTATGGCTATGCCACAACGGAACCACGCGCTCTGACAATCTGGGAAGCACAGTTCGGCGATTTTGCTAACGGTGCACAAGTTGTTATTGATCAGTTCATCAGTTCGGGTGAGCAGAAATGGGGCCGTATGTGTGGCTTGGTTATGCTGCTACCTCATGGCTATGAAGGTCAGGGGCCTGAACACTCTTCCGCTCGTCTGGAACGTTATTTGCAATTGTGTGCAGAACAGAACATGCAGGTTTGTGTGCCGTCAACGCCGGCGCAGGTTTACCACATGCTCCGCCGTCAGGCTCTACGCGGTATGCGTCGTCCATTGATTGTTATGTCACCGAAATCACTGTTGCGCCATCCATTGGCTATTTCCAGCTTGGATGAACTGGCTAATGGTAAATTCCAGACGGTTATCGGTGAAGCTGATGAGCTAGATCCTAAAGACGTTAAACGGGTTGTGCTCTGTGCGGGTAAAGTTTACTACGATCTGCTAGAACAACGCCGCAAAAATGAACAAATCGATGTTGCTATTGTACGTGTTGAGCAACTGTATCCATTCCCTCATCAGGATGTTCAGTCAGCACTGGAACAGTACGCCCATGTGCACGATTTTGTCTGGTGCCAGGAAGAGCCGTTAAACCAAGGGGCCTGGTATTGCAGTCAGCACAATTTCCGTGAAGTGATCCCATTCGGGGCTTCTTTACGTTATGCAGGTCGTCCTGCGTCTGCTTCCCCGGCAGTTGGATATACGTCAGTTCACCAGCAGCAACAGCAAGAGCTGGTTAATGACGCACTGAACGTCGAATAAATAAAGGATAGAAAATGAGTAGCGTAGATATTCTGGTTCCTGATTTGCCTGAATCTGTTGCTGATGCCACTGTTGCAATCTGGCACAAAAAAGAGGGTGATTATGTTGAGCGTGATGAAATACTGGTTGAAATCGAAACGGATAAAGTTGTACTAGAAGTCCCTGCTAGTGAAGCAGGAGTTCTGGAAGCCATTTTGGAAGTTAAAGATGCAACAGTTCTGTCCCGTCAGCTTCTTGGGCGTATCCGTTTGGGTGATAGCACAGGTAAGGCGGCAGAAGTCAAAGAAAAAACTGAAGCAACTTCAGCAAAACGCCAGACTGCGAGTTTAGAAGAAGAGAGCAATGATGCACTTAGCCCGGCGGTTCGTCGCCTGATTGCAGAACACGATCTTGATGCCAGCGCGATTAAAGGCAGTGGCGTTGGTGGACGTATCGTCCGTGAAGACGTGGAAAAATACATGGCTAATAACAAAAAAGCGGATAGTCAACCAGCTGGAATTGCACTTTCTCTTTCTGCTCAGGATTCTTTGTTGCCACATCGTAGCGAAAAACGGGTTCCAATGACTCGCTTGCGTAAGCGCGTGGCTGAACGTCTGTTGGAAGCAAAAAATAACACTGCGATGTTGACAACGTTCAACGAAGTTAACATGAAGCCAATTCAGGATATGCGTAAACAGTACGGTGATGTGTTTGAAAAACGTCACGGTGTGCGCTTGGGCTTTATGTCTTTCTATGTGAAAGCGGTGGTTGAAGCATTAAAACGCTATCCAGAAGTGAATGCTTCTATTGATGGCACTGATGTGGTTTATCACAATTATTTCGATATCAGTATTGCAGTATCTACACCGCGTGGCTTGGTAACGCCAGTGTTGCGTGATGCGGATGCGTTGAGCATGGCTGATCTTGAAAAACGCATTAAAGAGCTGGCAATTAAAGGTCGCGACGGCAAATTGACCGTAGAAGAGCTGACTGGCGGTAATTTCACGATTACCAATGGCGGTGTATTCGGCTCCTTAATGTCTACACCAATCATTAACCCACCACAGAGTGCGATTCTTGGTATGCATGCCATTAAAGATCGGCCAATGGCGGTTGATGGTCAAGTAGTGATCCTTCCTATGATGTATCTGGCACTGTCTTATGACCACCGTCTGATCGATGGACGTGAGTCTGTAGGCTTCCTGGTGACCATCAAAGAAATGCTGGAAGATCCCGCACGTTTGCTGTTGGACGTATAGCAACAGAATAGGGCAGATACGCGCTAATATCTGCCCGGTCTGAAGTAAACAAATGTATATGAACAGCCAATCTTTAGAGATTGGCTATATCCAGAGCAACAAAAAAATAAGGGAGCAATTTGTTAATTTGCTCTTATCAGACTAACTATGGATAGAACATCATGAATTTACACGAGTATCAGGCAAAACAGCTTTTTGCACGGTATGGTTTGCCCGCTCCGGCTGGTTATGCCTGCACGACACCGCGTGAAGCAGAAGAAGCTGCATCTAAAATCGGCGCTGGCCCTTGGGTGGTTAAGTGTCAGGTTCACGCTGGCGGTCGCGGTAAAGCGGGCGGCGTGAAAGTGGTTAACAGTAAGGAAGAAATTCGCGCTTTCGCTGAACAATGGCTAGGCAAACGTCTGGTCACTTACCAAACAGATGCGCAAGGACAGCCTGTTCGCCAGATTCTGGTAGAAGGGGCAACTGATATTGCGAAGGAGCTGTATCTCGGTGCTGTGGTTGATCGTGGTACGCGTCGTGTAGTGTTCATGGCCTCTACTGAAGGTGGCGTTGAAATTGAAAAAGTTGCGGAAGAAACCCCGGAACTGATTCATAAAGCCATTATTGACCCATTGACTGGCCCTATGCCTTACCAAGGGCGCGAACTGGCGTTTAAACTGGGTTTAACCGGTAAACAAATTAGTCAGTTCACCAAAATTTTCTTAGGATTGGCAAACCTGTTCCTGGAGCGTGATCTAGCTCTGGTTGAAATTAACCCATTGGTTATCACGACTCAAGGTGATCTAATTTGTCTGGATGGTAAACTAGGCGCTGATGGCAACGCACTGTTCCGTCAGGCTGAATTGCGTGAAATGCATGACCCATCTCAGGAAGATCCCCGTGAAGCTCAGGCGGCACAGTGGGAACTGAACTATGTCGCACTGGATGGCAATATTGGCTGTATGGTTAACGGCGCTGGTCTGGCAATGGGAACGATGGATATCGTTAAGTTGCATGGTGGTGCACCAGCAAACTTCCTTGATGTAGGTGGTGGCGCAACTAAAGAACGTGTTACAGAAGCGTTTAAAATCATTCTGTCAGATGAAAATGTAAAAGCAGTATTGGTTAACATCTTTGGTGGTATTGTCCGTTGTGACCTGATTGCTGACGGTATTATTGGTGCAGTGGAAGAAGTTGGTGTTCACGTACCGGTTGTTGTTCGTTTGGAAGGGAACAATGCTGAGCTGGGAGCGAAAAAACTGGCTGACAGTGGTTTGAATATCATTGCGGCAACCAGCCTGACAGACGCAGCTAAGCAAGCAGTAGCAGCAGTGGGGGCAAAATAATGTCTATTTTAATCGATAAAAACACCAAAGTTATCTGTCAAGGTTTCACTGGCAGCCAGGGGACTTTCCATTCGGAACAAGCGATTGCTTACGGTACCCAAATGGTTGGCGGGGTAACGCCGGGTAAAGGCGGTACTGAACATCTGGGATTACCTGTTTTCAATACCGTTCGTGAAGCCGTAGAAGCAACAGGGGCAACGGCATCTGTTATCTATGTTCCGGCTCCATTCTGTAAAGATTCTATTCTGGAAGCGATCGACGCAGGTATCAAACTGATCATCACGATTACTGAAGGCATCCCGACGCTGGATATGCTGGCGGTTAAAGTGAAGCTGGATGAAGCCGGAGTGCGTATGATCGGCCCTAACTGCCCGGGTGTTATCACACCGGATGAATGTAAGATCGGTATTATGCCGGGTCACATTCATCAGGCGGGAAAAGTCGGTATCGTTTCCCGTTCAGGTACACTGACTTATGAAGCAGTGAAACAGACGACTGATGCAGGTTTAGGGCAATCTACCTGCGTTGGTATTGGTGGTGACCCAATTCCAGGTTCTAACTTCATCGATATTCTGAAATTGTTCCAGGAAGATCCGCAAACAGAAGCTATCGTAATGATTGGTGAAATCGGTGGTACTGCGGAAGAAGAAGCGGCAGCCTACATTAAACAGCACGTCACTAAACCGGTTGTTGCCTACATTGCGGGAGTGACTGCACCAAAAGGTAAGCGTATGGGTCATGCGGGTGCGATTATTGCGGGTGGTAAAGGAACCGCAGATGAAAAATTTGCTGCTCTGGAAGCGGCTGGCGTGAAGACGGTTCGCAGTCTGGCAGACATCGGTGATGCAGTGAAGGATTTACTCGCTGGCAAGTAATCATTTATAAGAAATTATTATCTATGAGGCCGCTGTAAAGTGGCCTCAGATCGTTAAAAAAGCGGGTTAAAAATAGTTTTTCAGCATCGAAAATTTCAAATTCCATCTTTGCCGATTGATTTTCTCCATTGGATTTCAATATTGGATTTGAATAGGTGGATAGATGAATTGTGATGTGTCTTCTTTACTGTAGGGGTTATTGGTATAAACAAATGAGACAGGAAATGCGTTATCATCTTTAGTCGTTATAATAGTAGACTGTAGGTCTAATCTCTATCTTTCATTATTTTTCCAACATATTGGTCCAAAATCAGCGTAACCTGTGTTTTTAGAAAAATCCCATGATAAATTTGTATTACTACCTTTGGCAGGATCATTATTGACTTTTGTATGTTTCCAAAATCCATGGTTATCTATTGTTCTTACTTTACATGCCCCTCCAGTATCAAGACCAATTAGTGTCAGATCTACGAATGGTTTATCTCCTTGAACTTCTGTAGGTTTCCCTTTTTCATCAATCGCGATAGGGTTATTGAATGTAACATTACCTGCTATTTCCAGCTTGATTGTTGATTCATGATTTGGTTTACCGGGTGATGTTGGGCCATAATCGCATAAGCTAGGAGCATTTTTTCAGGGTTTGCTCTATTCAAGCAAACAATTAATGGATTACGTTTGTCTAAATTCTTTATACGAACCGGTGCTGTATTATGCATACCATTCGCAATAGGCATAAACTGCTTAAGAATGTCGTCATTGTTTATCCGTGTATTTTTACTTTCTAATATTGGTCCATACGTCCCATTAACAGATAACGAACGCCCGTTTTTTTCCTGTGGAAAAGAACAACAAACCATATTTTAGCATCTGGTTTAATATCAGTACGATGAAGTTTACTGGATTATATAGAAAAGCTCCGTACTTCCTTGCCTGCTGTTTTTTTGTCTCAGTCATGACCTGCTTGCCGTGCACATTATTAGTTGATATCGCTCCCACATCCTCAGTATTAATAGTAATATCTTATGTCAACACTTTTCCATTTATTTTCAGGGTGTTGGGTGCTTTTCATTAATATTTTCACGTAATGAATTTATGATTTCCTGAGCAAATTTCTGTGTCACTGCCAGCGTGTCATTATTGCCAATTTCATTTGTCAGTTGAACGATTCCCTTTTGGGTTAATGAGGCATTGGGAATTTTTGTTGTGGTGACTTTTTCTAATGCTTTATTTAATTGCTCGATGAGTTTCTTTTCATCACCATCATCGAGAACATCTTCACCAGATTGTGTCGCAATAAAATCAGCCACCACAGATGATATGGTTGACGATTGACGTAATACTTTATTTAACAAATGATTGGGAATCTCACCGGGTAGAATCCCTTCTTGCAAACTCGGATCTTTTTCATACTTTTCTTGAGCCAATATATTAGCATTATTGCTGATAGCAAAAGCTTTAAAATCATTTTTTTGATTCATAGATACTCCTTAAATTAAATAACGTTCTTTTATAATCAATATATTGAATTATTGAAAAAAACACTTTAATAATTCACATCAATTACAGTCTGGTTCAGTTGATTAATAATTAAATGTTCTTATAAATTAAAGGATTAACTGTTTTTAGTTAATTGGTAAAAATGAAAAAATCAATATTTGAAAACTATTGTTTTCTCTCTATTTATTATTGTAATTCACCCTAATAATCAATTTACAGTGAAAAGATTGATAAGGTAAAATTTCACGTAAATTTAATTTTCGAATGGATGACCAGAAAAATAATTATTCATTTAATGATGGTATATATACTCAGTCTTAAACTTCTCAAAAATTCCATTTAGGTCAGTTAATATTTGGTGCTAATGAAATATTAGTTCGACTGAGTAATACCTAATATTTTTTTCCAGCCCAGTAACAACGCTTTTTTAACTTCTGACTGCATATTAGTTTCAGCAGCGTATTCATGGTGGTGACTGGCGTGAACTTGGGGACCATTATGCTATCTGAGTGACAGTCAAACAGTGGTGCTTTCATTGCCAATGCAATGCTAATAATAATATTTTCTTAAGTATGAAAATAAAAAGTTAATTTTAAAAATCATTTCACAGCAATATAGAAA
>NZ_LJCS01000080.1:0-15525 GCF_001280945.1 Photorhabdus heterorhabditis
ACTAGCAAAATACCGCAATGGCCTCAGGAAGTAGAAGACGCTTGTCAGGTTGATCCTGATGACCCGATTAATGTCAATGCCGCGAATAATCCTGTGCATTTATGGCGTTATATTTTGGCGAATCAGACGCGGGAAGAACGTCAGGTGTTATATGATCGTAAGTCATCGGCACATGCGCGTTTGCAAGAGAAAATTGCAATGGCTTATTCAACTTCGGTGGAGGCGTAGTTATGAAATGGAATATTTTGTATAACCCTTATAAATTGAATCGTCCTTTGACTTGGATAGAGAAGCATGATCAACTTTGTCAGGGAAAACCGACTAAGATAACCGCTAAATATGGTCTGTATATTGTTGATCACGATACGGTGATCCGTATGAATTCCACTTATATGGAAACGGTAGATAAATATTACCGAGAGAAGGGATTCGTTAGTTCTCTTACTGCGACGCTCTTTTTTTATTTTTTAGGATTATCGTTATTTTTTGATGTTGACACGATTTTCCGATGTTTCAATGGAGATTATAAGAGTTTACCTGGCTTTTTTATTTACCAACCGTTTGGTGTGTTTTTTTTGTATTTCAGTGGCAAATTTATCTTAAAAGAGTGGTTTGCTACGACACATTATCCCATTCGATTTAACCGCAAAACCCAGATGATCCATGTTTACCGTTTTGATGGCACAGTATTATCAGTTCCCTGGAAAGAGGTGTTTTTTACCCCAACAATAGGGGGTGGTAAGTGGCCGGAGTGGAGTATCAGCGGCCATATTCTGGCAGACGATAAGGAAACGGTATTAGAGACATTTAGTCTTGGGCTTTCTAGTGGGTTAGATGGGTTGGAAGTGATGCCGGGTTATTGGGAGTTTATCCGTTGTTATATGGAGGAAGAGTGTTTACCGGAACAGGTGGATATTATCGCTTTATGCCCTCCCATTGAGAAACAGAAAGAAAGTTATATTTTTGGATTACAGTATCTGATGCGGATGGGTTCTCGTTTGGGTTGGCTTTTTGGATGGATAATGCTGCCAATTGCTCTAATTACCAGTGTTGCCCGTTATATTGCAATGCAGACCAGTAAAATGCCGCAATGGCCTCAGGAAGTGGAAGACGCTTGTCAGGTTGATCCTGATGACCCGATTAATGTCAGTGCCGCGAATAATCCCGTGCATTTATGGCGTTATATTTTGGCGAATCAGAAGCGGGAAGAACGTCAGGCATTGTATGATCGCCAATTATCAGCATATACCCGTTTGCAAGAGAAAATTGCAATGGCTCATCCAACTTCGGCGGAGGCGTAGTTATGAAATGGAATATTTTGTATAACCCTTATAAATTGAATCGTCCTTTGACTTGGGTAGAGAAGCATGATCAATTTTGTCAGGGAAAACCGACTAAGATAACGGCTAAATATGGTCTGTATATTGTTGATCACGATACGGTGATCCGTATGAATTCTACTTATATGGAAACGGTGGATAAGTATTATAGAGAGAAGGGATTTGTTAGTTCTCTTAATGCAACGGTATTTTGTTGTTTCTTAGGAATGGCTTTATATTTTACTGGAAAGACGATCTATCTATCTATTTTGAATGGAGCAATTAAAGAAAATACATTAATGGGATTTATGGTTACGATCCCTGCAACTGTGTTTTTTTTATATTTCAGTGGCAAATTTATCTTAAAAGAGTGGTTTGCTAAGACACACTATCCCATTCGATTTAACCGCAAAACCCAGATGATCCATGTTTACCGTTTTGATGGCACAGTATTATCGGTTCCCTGGAAAGAAGTGTTTTTTACCCCAACAATAGGAGGTGGTAAGTGGCCGGAATGGAGTATCAGCGGCCATATTCTGGCAGACGATCAAGAAACGGTATTAGAGACATTTAGTCTGGGACTTTCTGGTAGCTTGGAAGTGATGCCGGGTTATTGGGAGTTTATCCGTTGTTATATGGAGGAAGAGTGTTTACCGGAACAGGCGGATATTATCGCTTTATGCCCTCCCATTGAGAAACAGAAAGAAAGTTATATTTTTGGATTACAGTATCTGATGCGGATGGGTTCTCGTTTGGACTGGCTTTTTGGATTTATGATACTGTCAGTTGCTCTAATTACCAGTGTTGCCCGTTATATTGCTATGCAGACCAGCAAAATACCGCAATGGCCTCAGGAAGTGGAAGAGGCTTGTCAGGTTGATCCTGATGACCCGATTAATGTCAGTGCCGCGAATAATCCCGTGCATCTATGGCGTTATATTTTGGCGAATCAGAAGCGGGAAGAATGTCAGGCATTATATGATCGCCAATTATCAGCATATACCCGTTTGCAAGAGAAAATTGCAATGGCGCATTCATCTACGGATAAATAAAAGCAAGCATATGAACGAAATTATTGTTCCCGGCTTTATTTTCGACGCGGCTATTTTTCCTGGAAAAAACCGACAAAGGTGTAATGATAGGAGAGGTTAAAGGTGAAAAGGTAAAAAACGAAAAGTAACTGTCTCATGCAAGGAAAATTGAAATTAACAATGAGTTAATGATTTCCGCTCGTCCGAAAGAAAGCTTGTGTAATACAAGAGAAACCGTAAGTTTAGTTAAAATGATTGATTGGAGTTTTTATGAAAAAGTTGAGTATCGTCCTTTGGTTAGGTTTGATTATTGATTTGTTATTTATCGGAGGATTTTTCTATTACGTTCAGTTACAGCAGACCGATCTAAATAGTTTAACTTATCAGGATCAAGAGGCTCTTAAAGAGTTTTATCCTATCGCTAAACTGGCAGCCATTGCTATTGCGATACAGATAGTCAGTGTATTATTGCTTTTTGTTCATAAAAATCTGGCGCTCTTTTTGGCTATGTTGTCTGGTTGTATAACGCTTCCTTTGGGATGTATGTATATAATTGGTTTTCTTATGAGTTATAATAACTTCCGTTTTGCTGAATTGCAGACATTTAATTCAGTAAATAGAAAGCAACTTTCTTCCTACTTGTGTTTTCGTCAGGAACGTTTTTATATCACTACGGTCATATTAGGTGTGGCTGCTTTCTTCCAATTCAGTATTTCCACCTCCCCAATGTGGATATTATTAGTTGTTGCTGCAATCGCGTCTGCCTTTAATGGTATTCGCCTGACTAATCGGCCTGTATTGGGTATTTATGGCGATCAATTGGTAATTACACCTTCTCCATTTAGTAAAACCTATCAGGTAAGTAGTAAACAGGTAACGATGAAGAAAAAAGGTAAAAATACGATTAGCTTTCTTATCCAGACTGATTCATTGAAAGAAACTGTGAAGATTAAGCGTAACCTGATTAAAACCACTGATGATGCCGGTATAGACGAAATTGAAGAAATTGAAAAGAAATTAACAAAACAAGGATCTTTATAATGAAAGGCATTATCCGTATTCACGATAAAACCACTCACGGTGGTCAGGTGTTGAGTGGTTCGCAGAAAATGAAATTCGGCGGTCTCGGTGTTGCACGTAAAACCGATCCGGTTTCCTGCCCGAAACACGGTAATACCACGATTACCGAAGGTCATCCCACGATAAAAGATAACGGCTTGCCGGTGGCCTTTCATGGTCATCACTGTGGTTGCGGTTGCACACTGATGACTTCTTTAAACACGGCAACAGTGAGTTAATGTATGCCCGTAGATATGAGTGCTATTCCCATACTGGCAGAGCGTAAACCGGGGCCGATAATAAAACGTTGGCTGATTGCACTGATGATATTCATATCATTGGGTGGTTGCGCCACCGTTGTGTACTGGCCTGCCAGTGTGCCAATTCATACCCCTTGGTTCTGGTGCTGTTTTCTGGTTTTCCCATTTCTCGCTTGGGCCGGTGCTTTTGGTATCAGGTGCTTGTGTTACCAGATCTGCCAGATATGGTCTGATAGTTGGGATTATGAGCGCGAGGTCTGTTTTTATCAGGAGACACAACGCGGTCAGCGTTATTTAAATGTGCTGGCTCATGTGGTTGATCTTCCGCAAACAGTGATGACAGGTTCACTGGCGACCCAGTTAATGGCACAAAAGGCTGTATTACCTTCATGGGTGGATATGGCTCATGGTCAAGTCGTGCGTCAGATACGTTTCGCTATGCCAGAACGTCCGAGCCGTGAGCGGCTTTACGAAAAAATGGCAGCGCTGTTAGCTGATGAGGCTCTGACCACGGCGTTGCGTCAGTTATCTATTCATTATACGGTTTTCTCGTCGTTACAGATTGATGCGGGTTTAGATGCTGCGGAATATGAAGCTGTCTGGCAGTCAGTCTGGGAAGCTTCGGGTATCCGTACTCCGTTATCAATATTGCCGGGCACGGGGTTAGCTATTATTGATGGCTGGCTGGATACCTCCCGTCATAATGCGGTTTTATTGGTAGTGGCTATTCGGCTGGTGACAGAAGTGATGGACGGGCAGGGTGATACCGCCGTGGCGCTATTGCTGAATTCAACACCCATTCGCCAATCTACTCTGTTCGTACCACAACGTGAACCTATCTCTACGGTACAGGCCACAATACACCGGCCTGAACTGACCCAGGATGATGACATGAAATATGCATTGTCGCAGGCGCTGCTGTGGGCTGATATTCCTTCCGAATCAATTCATCAACTGTGGTTCTCAGGTATGGGATGCGATAACCAGTCTCAGGCGATATCTACGCTATTAATTGATCAATTGCCCAATGTGGGAGAACAGGCTGAAAGGCAGTGTGATATTGACGTTCAAACCGGTTTCACCGGCATAGCTTCGCCTTGGTTAGCTGCTGCTGTTGCTATTGATGCCGTAACCAGCCAAAAGCAGGCGCAATTAGTTATGAGTACGCCTGCACCCGATAGGCTTATTCCCTGGTTTATGGTGATTAAACCAGTGGAAACACAGGAGGCAGTATGAAGAAATATATGACGTTATTCTGGGGTATTTGGGGATTACCATTGGTACTGATAACCCTCTGTAGTCTGATGATATGGTTTAAGCCAGAGTGGTTAAACATACAAGGGCAGCCGTTATTTGAAAAGCAATTGATGTTTCAGTGTTATGTATTGATTGCCAGTGTGCTGTTTTTTCTGATTTTTGCTCTGATAACACGCTTGTTTATCCATGATGCACGTACCGCTTTTCATTACTGGCGGCGACAAAGTGAGGTGCCTAAAGCCATATCTGCATCTCCTGAGCCTGATCCAATATTAAGAGAACTGACCAGCCATTTACGATTTCGTTATGGCTATTTCTGGCGTCGCAAAGTGCGGATATTGATGGTGATGGGTGAGCCGGAACAGGTGGAAGCCATTGCCCCGGGATTGACGAAGCAACACTGGCTGGAGGGCGAGAGTCACCTGTTGTTGTGGGGTGGCAGTTTGCAGGTGCCCCCCGATACCGCGCAGTTAAAGGCACTGCGTAAACTGCGTCGTCGCCGTCCACTGGATGGGGTGGTGTGGGTGATGACCGAGGAACAACTCAGCCAGCGGTCAGAGATAGATACCGCCTTGCGGATGCTGGAGAAACAGGGGCAACAGCTTGGCTGGCAGGCACCGCTGTATGTGTGGAATGTGCAGTGCAGCCGCTGGGACCAGCGCGACCGCCCAACCCAGACCGTCGGCTGTTTCCTGCCCGAGGAAGGCACGCCCGAGCTGCTGACTGAAAGCCTGAATACCCTGCCGTCCCAACTGGCGACCAGAGGCATGGCGCAGGCATTAGCCGAAATCCGTCACGATTTTTTATTACGGCTGGCCCAGTCGATGCGGGACGGCGGGGTGGACCGTCTGGTCCGTCAACTGACGCCGCTGTTAAACCGGCCATCGGTCTGGCTGGCGGGGGTGATGTTCAGTTTACCGCTGGCTGCGCAGCCGGGGATGACCGAACATGGCTGGCTGGTGGAAGCGAGCTGGAACGGGGTACTGGACGATGTGCGCCATGTCCGGGGTAACGCGGTGGGCTTCCCGTGGGAGAAAAGCGCCCAGTGGGGGCTGATTGTGCTGGCCGTGGTGTGGGGCGTGGGGAGTTTCACGTCGTTTTTTGCCAATCGTCATCAGATAACCTTGAGCCGGGAGCAGGTCAGTCAGGCGCGTGACCGGCAGCGCCCATTATCAGACCGTCTGCTCAGTCAGTATGGGTTGCAACGGGAGATTGACCGGTTGCAGTACCGGGCAGAAGCCGGGGCGCCGTGGTACAGCCGCTTCGGGTTAAACCAGAATACCGCCCTGCTTAAGGCACTGTGGCCGGTTTACCAGCGCAATAATACTCAGCTGATACGTGACGAAGCGGCGCAGGTGTTGCATCAACGTCTGACGGAATGGGTGAACCTGCCGCCCGGCAGTCCACAACGTCGTCAGCGTCTGAAAGCGGCTTACGCGCAGCTGAAAGCCTATCTGATGATGGCGCAGCCGGCCAAAGCGAATGCCGTTTTTATGAGCCGGATACTGATGAAAAACTGGCCGCAGCGGGCCGGGGTGAATGATGGGCTGTGGCAAAACACCGGGGAGTCACTGGTGCGGTTTTATGCGCAATATCTGCCGCAGCACCCGGACTGGAAAATCACCGCGGATGCCGGGTTAGTCAGTGAAGTGCGGCGGATACTGCTGACTCAGCTGGGGCAGCGAAATGCGGAAGCGACGCTGTATCAACACCTGCTGCAACAGGTGGCACACAGCTACGGGGATTTAGGGCTGGCACAGATGACCGGGGCTACCGATGCCCGCCGGTTGTTTAGCACGAATAAAGTGGTGCCGGGGATGTTTACCCGTCAGGCGTGGGAAGGTCAGGTGCAGAAAGCCATTGCGGAGGTGGTGGCTTCCCGGCGGGAAGAGATTGACTGGGTACTGAGTGATGGCCGTCAGCCCATTGCGGAAGCGGTTTCCCCGGCGGTGTTAAAAGCCCGGCTGACCGAACGTTACTTTACGGATTTTGCCGGGGCCTGGCTGAACTTCCTCAACAGTGTGCGCTGGAATAAAGTGCATAACCTATCGGATACCATAGACCAGTTAACCTTAATGGCGGATGTGCGCCAGTCGCCGCTGATAGCGCTGATGAACACGCTGGCGTATCAGGGGGAAACCGGCCAGCAGGTGCCGGGATTATCGGATTCGCTGGTGAAATCGGCCCGCAATCTGTTCCAGAAAGCGAACCCGTCCGTGATTGACCCGACCCTTGACCCGAATAGCGGTTCGCCCAGTCCTCTGGACAACACCTTCGGTCCGTTATTAACCCTGATGGGAAAAACCCGCGGCCAGACGCTGATGACGGCAGACAGCACTCTGAGTCTGCAAACCTACCTGACGCGGGTGACGCGGATACGGCTGAAACTGCAACAAATCGCCAATACCGATGACCCGCAGGAGAGAATGCAGGCACTGGCGCAGACGGTGTTTCAAGGGAAAAGCGTGGACCTGACGGACACCCAGTCATATGGCAGCCTGATGGCGGCGAGTCTGGGGGCGGAATGGAGCGGATTGGGTCAGGCGGTGTTTGTGCAGCCGTTAACGCAGGCGTGGCAGACGGTGCTGCAACCGTCTGCGGCGAGTATCAATGCGCAGTGGCAGGCGTCAGTGGTGGCAGATTGGCAGGCGGCGTTTAACGGGCGCTACCCGTTTGTGGAGGAGCAGGATGAGGCGTCGCTGCCGGTGCTGAGGCAGTTTATTCAGGCGGATACCGGGCGGATAGAGCAGTTCCTGCACAGTCAGTTAGGGGGCGTGCTGCATAAAGAGGGCCAACACTGGGTGGTGGATGAGGAGGGGAGTCAGGGACTGCATGTAAACCCGGCGTTTCTGACG
The DNA here is from genome assembly GCF_001280945.1 of Photorhabdus heterorhabditis. NCBI lineage: Bacteria > Pseudomonadati > Pseudomonadota > Gammaproteobacteria > Enterobacterales > Morganellaceae > Photorhabdus > Photorhabdus heterorhabditis. The sequence continues at coordinate 7,782 of NZ_LJCS01000080.1, forward strand.
GCGATAAACCAGCTGAGTGCATTATCGGATGTGCTGTTGACGAACGGGGGTCAGGGAATGCGGTTTGAGCTGCGGGCGAAGCCGGTACGGGATGTGGCGGAAACGGACTTGACGATAGACGGTCAGAGGTTGCGTTACTTTAACCAGATGGAGAGCTGGCAGCGTTTGCGCTGGCCGGGAGCGGGCGATACGCCCGGGGTGGTGCTGACGTGGACGAGTGTGAACACCGGGGCGCGGGTGTTTGGTGATTACCCGGGAGAGTGGGGGCTGCTGCGCTGGCTGGAGCGGGCAGAGGTGAAAGTGCAGGCAGGTGGACGTTACCAGCTGACGTTTAATGCGCCGGACGGGTTGCCGCTGACCTGGGATTTACGTACGGAGCAGGGGAAAGGCCCGCTGGTGTTGTTGGGGCTGAAAGGGTTCCGATTGCCGAGCCAGATATTTAGCGAGAAAGGGGAATAAACCATGCTGAATCAACTGATAACTCACTGCTTTGCCGGGCGTGATGCGTTGGCAGAAGCACGGGAGAGGGTGGCTCTGTGGGAAAACTGGCTGTTACCCATTAGTGCTGAGGCTCCCGCAGGGAATGATCCGGTTTATAACGACGATTTTCAGCGTATGCGGGAGGAGCTGAACAAGCTCAGTGGCATTGATACCGAGCTTATTTGTCAATTAGCGGAAAAACTGCTGACCACCGAATGTAAAGATGTTCGCGTGGCGACCTATTATGTGTGGGCACGCTTACATCAAGATGGCGAAAGGGGTTTGGCTGATGGGCTGGCGTTACTCGCTGCACTGGTAGATCGTTTTGGTGAAGCCTTGTTACCTGAGCGGGCGGGGAGTCGAAAAGCGGCGCTAGAATGGCTGATTGGCACCAAAATTCAGGACAGTTTGTCACGCTATCCAGAGGTAAACCGTACTGATTTTGAACGCATCGTATCCGCTTTGGTGTTATTGGAACAGACGTTTGCCTCTTGGGATGAAGAGACTCGTCCTACCCTCATTGGGCTGGCAGGTACTCTGGAAAACCGACTGGCTCAGTCTGGTGGTGTGGATGCGGTGGTACCCCAAACGGCGGCTCCGATGCCTTTATCTGGTGGGCTGAGTCATTCATCAGCTCAGGGTGAGTCATCTATATCATGGGGGCAGGTGCAATCCGGGCGTGTTCTGTTGGAACAAGCACGTGAACTGGCGCGTTATCTGCGCGAACAGCCCCAGGGCTGGCTCTCTTCTGCACGGCTGATGCGTAGTGTCCGCTGGGATACCGTGCATCAATTACCGCCTCTGGATGCGGACGGGCGTACCCGTTTGGTGCCGCCACGCACGGAATATCGAGCCTTATTAAAACGGCTCTACCGGCAACAAAACTGGCACGATTTATTGGAGCAAACCGATCGAATGTTCTCGGAAAGTGTTAACCACTTCTGGCTGGATTTGCAGTGGTATCTCTGTCAGGCATTAAACCGATTAGGTAGCACCTATGAAAGCTGGACAGAGATGGTTAAACATGATCTGAGAATGTTACTTGAACGGCTGCCGGGACTGGAAAATCTGGCATATAACGACGGGACTCCGTTTGCTGATGAAGTTACGTCCGGCTGGATAGCCCAACAGGTTAATGACTCTCAGACAGACTGGTCGTTTGTACATTCACCGATGCAGCCTCAGCACGATGATGATGTTTTAGCTCTGGAACCGGAAGCACAGCAACTGGCGGACAGTGAAGGCATAGATGCTGCGTTGCGCTGGTTGGGGCAGTTGCCGAGTATCAACGGAGCGCGTCAGCGCTGGTTACAACGCTTGCTGATGGCGCGGGTGGCGGAGCAGTACGGCAAAAATGAAATGGCCTTGCATCTGCTGGCTGAGTTGAACGCCAATGAGCAATTTAATCTTGGCGAATGGGAGCCAGCACTGATGTTTGAAGTGAAAGCGTGTCTGCTTAAGTTGCTGAGGATGAAAGCGCAGCGCAGTGAACAGGATAAAGCGCGGATGGCACAACGCATGGAGACCTTGTTAGCGGAGCTGGTAGCGATTGATCCGATTAGAGCTGCGGTGCTATGTAGCTGATTTTACTGGTATGAACTTCTTCTTCGGTTCACTCAGGTTGAACCGGTAACGTTATTTTTATGACAACAATCATGAGAACAATCCTATGGATGATTTAATTCTCCGCTATTACGAGGCGGAAATGCACTATCTGCGTGAAGCAGGTAAAGAGTTTGCGTTGGCTCACCCGGATCGGGCGGCAATGCTTAATCTGGACGAAGGACATGATCTTGATCCCTATGTGGAACGGTTACTTGAAGGCTTTGCGTTCTTGATGGGTCGGATGCGTCAGAAACTTGACGATGATTTGCCAGAACTGACGGAAGGATTGGTGAGTCTGCTGTGGCCGCATTATATGCGCACGATTCCCTCACTTTCTATCGTTGAATTAGCACCGGATTACCAGGATTTGCAAAAAAGTGAAAATATTGGCAAAGGGTTTGAGGTGGTATCAAAACCTGTTGGACCGAGCCAGACCCGCTGTTACTACCGGACGACGCGTGATGTGTGCATAACACCGCTGCATATCACTTCTGCCACGCTGCAAAATGAAACCGATGGGCGTTCAGTGATCAGATTGCGTTTTGACTGTGGTCGATTAGCGGAATGGAATAAAGTCGATTTAACGCGGCTGCCTTTGTACCTCAAAGCGAGTAGTCCACTCAGTTCTGCACTGCATCTGGCACTCACCCGGCAGACTCAGAACATTTATGTCCGCGTGTCGGGGATGGAGCGTCGCCGTTTTGAGGGGCATTTTTCACCAATGGGTTTCGATAGCGACGATGTTCTGTGGCCTAAAGGGGAAAGTGCGTTCAGCGGCTATCAACTGCTATTGGAATATTTTACTTTCCGTGAAAAATTTATGTTTGTAGCACTCAATGGTCTGGAAACGTTGTATATCCCTGATGGTACCCCTTGGTTTGAGCTGGAAATGGTACTGGGTGAACTGTGGTCGTATGAGTTGCCATTTTCGGCGGAAAATATCCGGTTGCATTGTGTACCTGTGATCAACTTGTTTAATGTTGAAGCTGATCCGATGCACATTTCACGGATGCAACATGAGTATTTACTGCGCCCGATGCGTATTCAGGATGGTCATACTGAAATTTACTCAGTGGATGAGGTGCTCTCTTCTGGACGGGGTGAAACACAACATTTTGTGCCATTCAGCAGTTTCCGCCATCGGGGAGGCATCATGCGTAATACAGCGCCGGAACGCTACTATCACACCCGTGTATCTCCAAATCCTTCTGGTTTGCATGATACCTGGCTGATCCTCGGCGGTGAATCGTTTGAAAATGATCCAGAAATTGATGATGAAACATTGTCGCTGCGTATCACTGGTACGAATGGTCAGTTATCCCGTAGGGCATTGCGTGATGCGCAACTCGAACAGACATTACAGTCCACTGGCGGCAAACTGAGCGTGAAAAATCTTTGTTCACCGACGTTACCTTGCTATCCCCCGGCGAATGACCGTTTCCACTGGCGAGTACTTAGCCATCTTGGTTCCAACTTTCTTAGCATGATGGATAACCCGGAAGTGCTGCGCGGTACATTGGGACTTTATAACTGGACTAATGATGAGATGAATTGTCGTCGTCTGGATGCCATTGTCGGGGTGAAACATAGCTTGATCCAACGCTTTGAAAAGGGCTATCTGCTGAGGGGCGTTGATATTGAAATGACTCTTAACAGTAATGGTTTCTCCGGTGAAGGCGATATTTTTCTGTTCGGTGAGATGCTGAACCGTTTCTTTTCGCTGTATACCGATATTCATCTGTTTAACCAACTGACACTGGTCCTTCAACCTTCGGAGAGATGTTTGCGATGGAAAGAAAATCACAATCAGCGTATTCCCGGTTAGTGCAGCGACTGGCGCCAAATATTTACGATTTTAACTTCTATCGTTTCTGTCAATTGCTGGAAAGTATACAGAATGGGCGTCCACCTCTGGGCAGCACGATTTCACCGAGTGATGATCCAATACGTTTCCGGCCCCATCCGGGTATGGGTTTTCCTGCCAGTGAACTGAGAAATGCAGAATGGGATGAGGTCCAGCCGGAACAGCTCCCGACAATACGTACTTTATTTCTTGGCCTGTACGGTGTGGATTCCCCGTTGCCTACCGCTTATCTGGACGATATTGCTCAGCGGCGTGAAGGCTATGAAGGTGTGACAGATTTTCTGGATATTTTTAACCACAGGATGATGACTCAGTATTACCGTATCTGGCGTAAATATTCCTATCCAGCCACTTATCATCCGGGCGGTAAAGACGACACATCACAGTGCTTGCTTGGGCTGGTTGGTCTGGGCATACCGGGTAGCCAGCAACAGATTGCTACGCCGGTTTCCCGCTTTCTGGCACTGCTAGGGACTATGCGGTTGCCAACTCGGACCGCCGAAGGGGTCATTAAGCTGGTCGCGTTGCTGGCGCCTCAGACGCAGACACGGGTGACGGCGCATGATCGCCGCCGGGTGTGGTTGATCCAACCGGCCCGTCTGAGCCGTCACTATCCCATTCAGCTCTCCCAGCGTCTGGTGTTGGGTAAAACGGGAACGGATGTTAATAGTCAGATGGTGCTTCATCTTTATACCGAAGATGCCGATGAAGCTCAGGGGTGGTTGCCGCAGAGGGAGTTGCATACCGATCTGTTGGTGTTGTTGCGTGTTTATCTGGGTTGGCGTTGCAGTGTGCGATTACATCTCACTTTACCTAAAGGGATATTGCCACCGGCTCAGTTGGGAAAACAGCGTGTCCGGTTAGGTCGTACCGGTGTATTAGGATTAAAACCGGGAACACAGGCTGTTTCAGGGATGGTGACGATTAATCTGGGAAACTATCAAGGGTTATTGCCAAGTTATCAATATCGGGAGGTCGAGAATGGCAGCTATCAATTTTAAATCAGTCATGATGAGTAGCATGGTCTGGCTGGCAACGGCTGGGTTGGCTGGATGCGGTCTGACTCAGAGCATAACCGACGGCACAGTAGCGGTTACTCAATCCATTTTCCATAAACAAGTGAAGACACTACATCTGGATTTCAACGCTCGCAGTGCGCTTAACACTAATGACGCACAAATGCCATTGAGTACGGTGGTACGAGTCTATCAACTCAAAGACAATAAAGCCTTTGAGCGTGCCAGTTACGCGGAATTGTTGCAAGGTGACAGTGAGGCGCTTAAGTCGGACAGATTGGCACAACGGGATATTAGGGTGGCGCCGAAAGGAAGTGTGATGCTGGATATGCCGATGGAAAAAGCCGCGAAGTTTGTGGCGGTAGTGGGGCTATTCCATACACCGGATGCCACTAATAATGATTGGCGGTTGGTGATCAAGCGTGACGAACTGGATGCGGATAAACCACGCACTATTGAGTTGGGTAACGGCACCGTAACACTGAATCCCATGAAGGAATAACCGATGAAACAGATGAGACCCTCACTTTACGAAATGCTGACGCTTAACTTTAATGAAGATCTGGATATCAATCAGGTCAGTAAACAGGAGCAGGTGATTTTATCCGTACTGAACAATATGCAGCGTATCCTCAACTGCCGTGCGGGTTCGCTCACCCATTTGCCGGATTATGGTTTGCCTGATCTCAACATTATCCTGCAAGAGTTGCCTGCCTCGTCACAGCGTTTGATCGCGACAATTGAACATACATTGCTGGCTTATGAACCGCGTTTGAAACAGGTCAATGTGACATTACTGCCGCAGCTTGAGCCGGCGCATCTGCGTTATGACATCAACGCTGAATTGAAAGGTGTGGGATTGGTGCGTTTCAGCACAGAATTTGTGCCGGAAGGGAAGGTATTGATCCGCCATTTACGCCAGCAAGGGCGTTTAGATTAACTCTTTTTAAGGATAAATATCATGAGCACAATATCATCCGGTTACACCGTACATACTGGGGATGACCCTCGGGCACTGCCTGAATTTCATGCCCTGAAAGAAGAAATCAGCAAACTGAGCCACCCGGCCCGGCCAGATGTTGATTGGGCTAAAGTTGAACAGCTTTGTCTGACGTTATTTCGTTTAAATGGTGTAGAACTGCAAAGTGCTGCCTGGTACACACTGGCTCGCGCCCAACGTGCCGGATTAGCGGGTATAGATGAAGGATTGGCACTGATTGATGGGTTAGTGAGTCATCAATGGTCACAGTTCTGGCCTCAACCCGCTCATGTGCGGGTTGAAATTTTTGCCTGGCTGGTCGCACGTTTGCAACAGGTGTTGCGGACCTGCGTTTTCTCTTACATCGACCTGCCGCTGATTTATCGCACGGAAAAGGTGCTTGAACATCTGTGTGAGGTGCTTCAACGTTTAGAACTGAAACATGTAAGCAAACTCGATAGCTTGCGTGTCCAGCTCCACAACCACGCCCGGCGATTGGAGAGTTTGGAGCAGGAAAAGGGCGCGGTATCTGTCTCTCGTTCCTCAGCGCATGTTCACGAGGACAATACTACGTTGATGCCGACGGAACATCCTCAGCCACAACTGATGTATGTGGTACACGAAACCATCTCTTCTGAACAACCGCAGGTCAAAGTGATTCGGGGGCTGCCTGCATCCGGTTGGAAAGCCTGGCATGGCTTTGTAACGGGTGTTGCATTATGTGTACTGGTTGTAACGGGGGATTGGCTGGTGGACAGGATGCACCAATCACCTTTGATGGAACAGGTTTTGCTGGAAACAGTGCATCCGTTACCGCAAGTATTGCTTTCAACACAATTGGTTGAGTTACATCACCCTGACAATGCGGTGTTATTGAGCCGGTTGCAGGATAAAGCAATAGATGCCAGCCGTACCCAATTGACCCGCTTAGACGCACTGCCGCCATTATGGCGATTGAGCTATAGCTCGCAGTTATTACAGCAGTTACGCACATTATGGCCGGCCAGCCAAACGGTGCAGGATATGGAAAAACAGTGGTTACAGCAACGTGAGGCCACGGCCCTGCCGATGTCGGAACTGGAAAATTACCATCTGGCTCAATCACGGCTACAACAACTGACGGCGCGACTTGATGCACTGGATGAAAAACGCGGGCGTTATCTTACCGGCTCTGAACTGAAATCGATGGTATTTGGCATCAGGCAACCGTTGTCCACTACACCGCCATTGGAAGAACTATTGCGTCAACTGGCGGAGCAGCAAAAAAATGGTGCTGTTTCTCCGGCATTACGCCAACAAATTAATACTCGTTTTAGTCAGTTACTTAATCGCTATTATTTATTGCAGAGGTAGGAGAGTGTTTTAATTATATGATGAAATTCGGTATGAATTTATTAATTAATGAAGATATTGTTTGAGAAAGGGTTTTCTCAGAAATCCCTTTGATGAAATATAACCATAAAGTATTTTCCATGATTTTTATATAAGGTGTTGTGAATGGAAACTTGTATTCATTATTGTTTGTGAATGGGGGTGAATGCTATTATGGATATAATCGATCCAGGTTGGTGGTTTTTTAAGTCTGGTGATTAATCCATTCGATTAAACTGGGTTAAGTTATCTCAAAATTATTTAAATAGCTTTTCATAATTCCGCTACACATGGCCTTCTTCAACCCATTGTTATATATGGAGTTATAAGTGGTATAAGATGTAGCGCTATTTTAGAATCTTATTTAAGTGTTTTTTTACGTATTTAGGGGAGTTATTACATAATATATTGTTGGGAACTATTAATAAT
>NZ_LJCS01000081.1:0-15116 GCF_001280945.1 Photorhabdus heterorhabditis
CACGAGTGGTGTCGTGAAGACGTTCAAGTTTGATTTTTTGTTCTGATGTAATAAATATTTTCATAGCGAGGATAATGATCTCCATTTCGGATAAAATCAAGCATCTTCAATGATTACGGGTATATACCCATTATTTGATTTTCCATCTTAACTGAGTTGCAAAATCAAGCATCCTATTTAAAGGAATAAGCGCCTTTTCACGTAATCCTCCTTCAACAAATATTTCATGCTGACTCCCCCCCTGCTCCAATCCCTGAACAATAGACTGTAACCCATTCATTGCCATCCACGGGCAATGAGCGCAACTACGGCAACTTGCCCCTTCTCCAGCGGTAGGCGCTGCAAATAATTGCTTCTCAGGGCATGCTTGCTGCATTTTATAGAAAATACCTTGATCTGTTGCCACAATCAGTTTCTGATGCGGCAAAGACTGCGCTGATTTAATTAACTGACTGGTCGAACCAACAGCATCAGCCAAATCAATAACGGCTTGTGGTGATTCAGGATGAACCAATACCGCAGCATCGGGATATAAACCTTGCATCCTGATCAAAGACTGAGTTTTAAATTCATCATGGACAATACAAGCCCCCTGCCAACAAAGAACATCCGCTCCTGTTTGCTTACGGACATAATTCCCCAAATGCCGATCCGGCGCCCAAATTATTTTTTCGCCCTGACTGTCTAAATGATCTATCAACTCAACAGCAATACTTGAAGTCACAACCCAATCAGCCCGTGCCTTAACCGCAGCTGATGTATTTGCATAAACCACCACGGTACGATCAGGATTGTTATCACAAAACTTAGAGAACTCTTTTTCAGGGCAACCCAGATCCAGTGAACATTCAGCTTCCAGCGTTGGCATTAAAACCCGCTTTTCAGGATTGAGAATTTTGGCGGTTTCTCCCATAAATCGTACACCAGCCACTAATAAAGTAGCCGCTGGATGATTATTACCAAAACGCGCCATTTCCAGCGAATCTGCTACACATCCACCGGTTTCTTCAGCCAAAGCCTGAATCTCTGGATCGGTGTAATAGTGCGCAACCATAACTGCATCCTGCTGTCTTAAAAGCTGTTTGATTTTTTCACGGCAGTATTTCTTTTCTTCAGTACTGAGAAAAGCGGGCTTCGGTGGGAATGGATAAATGGTTGAATTAAAATCAATATACTCACTCATTACTTTAGCCTCTATTTAGTATATGGTTTCAAAATCGATAACTTTGGTTTTTAGTCCGAAAATACTCCCAACTTTGTTTAATATACTAAACAAAATGACCGATTTATAGTCATTTATCGAAAAATATTTTATTTGTGGCAGATTTAACTCAACAAATGCACTTTTTATAATTACACGCAATCGAAACTCATTAACCATTGCCAAAGAGTTGAAAACAAATCGATATAAAAAATAATATTCTTTGAATAGCACAATATTTTAGAGTTTTCTTGCTGTTATTTTACGAAGCAAACCATAAAAAATAGCATAATAAAAAAATGGATAAAACAGTTAATATGGCATGATGATGATTAAGTTTAATAAAATGCAGACGAAAAAAAGTGGTAAAAATAACGGTTAAAAATTCACATCAATTAAATTCAGAAGTTAAAAAAATGACTTTTCATAATAGTTTTAAATATGCCCATTATAAAACCATCAGTAAAAAAATAACAAACAAAAATCAATTTTATTAAAACTTATGTTCCATATAGAAAGACAAATAAAGATATAAATAAGTTAATCAGAAAATTTATTTTCAAAAATAACTGGCTCTAATAACGTTTTAAACTTTTTCATAAAACAATTAGATCTTCAAACAAATGATTTAATATAATACGACTTAGTATTCACAAAGCTAAACATGGCATATAATGGCACATTACCCTTTCTCTGTTTTCAGAATAAAAAAATAAAGCCGGACTAACCGGCTTTATTCTTACTTCAAGTTGCTTCGGCCACTAAAATTATGCCGCCCTTACAACGTAGTTAAATGCGATATTACGGGGCCTATTTTCGTGAGCAGTTGGGACTTGTCTTGATGCATCAATGTCAAAAAATGTAAGATCAGTACTACTACCGCCATTTGCTGAACGTGTTTCTCGCGTACCATATCGCAACGATGCCATGACCCCATTCACGATAGGCGTCTGGGGAAGGCCAGCCATCTGAGCATGTACAGCTTGAGTTGTCCCTGTAATATTTCTGATTGCATCTCCCTGCCAAGACAAAAGCCCACGACCACTATCAACGCCTCGATTATCATCCCATCCGCGGATAAATTCTCCTCTTAAATCAGGTAATCTACCGCTAGGATAAGCTTCCGCCAACTTCGGATATTGTAATTTATTAAAAGGTGAACCATTACAAATGAAATAACCGATAGGTGGATAGGACAACGGCCACGGAATAGGGGAACCAGCAGGAATTTCACTGGTAGATTTAATCCGGTTATCTATCTCTTCACGGGGATAAGTATACTCACGTAATGAATTTATTTCTTTCTGAACGAGCTGTTGCGTCACTGCCAATGTGTCACTATTACCCATCACATTTGTCAGCTGAACAACACCTTTTTGGGTTAATGAAGCACTGGGAATATCTGTTGTAATTTTTTGTTCTAATGCTTTATTTAATTGAGTGGTCAGATTGGCTATATTTCCATCATCAATAACATCATTGCCAGATCGTGTCGCGATAAAATCAGCGACGACAGAGGATATGGTTGATGACTGACGTAACACCTTATTTAACAAGTGTGTGGAAATATTATCTGGAGGAAATCCAGTCTGCAAGCTCTGGTTTCCTTCATATTTTTCTTGACTGACTACATTCGCATTATCACTAATAGAAAAAGCCTTAAAATCATTTTTAGAACTCATATACACTCCTTAAATTAAATAATATTCTTTTATAATCAACACATTAAAAGATTGAAAAAAAACTTCAATAATTCATATCAATCACAGTCTAGTTCAGAAAAATAACAATAGAGTGTTCTTATTACTTATAAGGTTAACCGTTTTTGTATCATTGGCAGTAATATACCCTTCATCTTTCAAGCTGCTGCTTTGTTGGCTACGTTCACTTGCCACCGCACTGCAACTTGAAATCTATTGGGTATAAATAGTTAAACATTTGAGAATCTAAAATACATCCTCAATTTATATTTAATATCTGTAAATTATTTTTCTCTTATTCTTTCTATCTCATCCTATAACTTTTTCTGTTTTAAATTCCAAACTGAATATTCTGGCATTTAGACAAAAACATCTAAGCGGCAATGCTCAGGAATATCATAGGATTCCCTACCTTTGTAGAAAAACGCGCATTGTTATTATCGATACCCTTAAGTTGCCAGTTCTGAAAACGTGTCGGTAAATGAAAGTGCTGAGATACCATCATACACACCTCATTCCATACCTACTCTATAGCTTGTGATATTGTAGTTAATATATTTCACCCATAAAACAACCGCAGTTAAGCGATATAATACTTGCCACAGTCCCATGACGGGATTAAGGTGACTGTGATGAAAATAATATCCATTGCATCATCGAAAACGTTCTGAGAAAAACACCCAGATGCAAAACAACCACTAAAGGCTTGGTTTGACGAGGCAAAAAATGCCTCATGGAACCGGCTACTTATCGAAAAATCCACACAATTTTGTTTTATATACTAAACAAAGTAACCAATTTATAACAATTTGTCGCGGAGTATTTTACCTGTTATAAGTTATTACATTACCTGCTAATTTATGAGATTAGCCTCACTCATCAATCATTACTAAAGTTAAATAGGAACTTCATATAATGGAAGACCCGGTAATCCTTCTGGAAAAAATCCTGACTTTTGCCCATAACGATCCCCGTATTGATACAGTTATCCAAACAGGTTCCCGTGCCAGAAATGCACGTGTAGATAAATTCTCAGATCTAGATATAGAACTGATTGGTTCAGGAACAGATGAATTAATAGGCAACGATTTATGGTTTAAGCAGTTGGGTGATGTTATGGTTGCATTGCATCTGGCTAATGAAAAAGAGGATGAACCAGATTGGCCAACTTGTCTGGTCGTTTTTAACGGCGGTCGTAAGGTGGATTTCACACTGGCAAGTGTTAAACGCCTGAAAGATATGAAACAAAGAGGCTTGGATGAACTTTATCAACGCGGCTATAAGATCCTCCTTGATAAGACTGGCCTTACAAACGGACTTCCTGAAATCACTCACCAATTGACTAAATCACATATTCCATCATCAACAGAGTTTAATGAAAACCTGCACGAGTTCTGGTTCGAGGCAACACAAGTGCCTGTTTATATCACTCGTGGTGATTTATGGCCTGCAAGAGTGAGGGATAATGAGATGAAAGACTTATTGCTGGCAATGATGGAGTGGTACGTCTCGATAAAAAGTGATGGAAAGACGGACGTCTGGTACAACGGCCATCATTTGCATGAATGGCTGCCTGAGAAGTTCAGCAAACATATTCAAGGGATTTTTAGCAGTTATGGCAAAGAAGAAGCGATACGAGCATTGCTGGAAACCACAGAGCTTTATACGGAGATTTCTGCTGAAGTGGCAGAAATGAAGGGGTTTGAGTTCGATAGTGAGCTACCCAGTAAAGTCAGGAAGCATATTATGCAAGTTTGTTATGGTTAATCTCATACAGTTACGATCAAGGAAGTAGTTATTCAGTGGAACGATGAAGAGAATACAGAACAAAGTGACCCGGTACCACCCATCGAAATGTCAGTCAGTATCGCTTCGCCCTTATATGGACTCCCCTGAACGATCAACAGATTTTACACGGGTATAGATGGCCTTCGGGCCAACGCTGTCGCGTTGTTGTCTCGCTTCGCTCGGCTCGAACCTGCAACCCATTGATTAAAAGTCAACGGCTCTGCCGACTGCGCTAATGACCTATTCAGGGAATTTGTTTTTGACCGAAGCTTTAAGATGGTGGGTCGTGCAGGATGACTCGGCCTACGGCCTCGCCCTTCGGGCCAACGCTGTTGCGTTGTTGTCTCGCTTCGCTCGGCTCGAACCTGCGACCCATTGATTAAAAGTCAACGGCTTTGCCGACTGCGCTAATGACCTATTCAGGGAATTTGTTTTTGAATGAAGCTTCAAGATGGTGGGTCGTGCAGGATGACTCGGCCTACGGCCTCGCCCTTCGGGCCAACGCTGTTGCGTTGTTGTCTCGCTTCGCTCGGCTCGAACCTGCGACCCATTGATTAAAAGTCAACGGCTCTGCCGACTACGCTAATGACCTATTCAGGGAATTTGTTTTTGAATGAAGCTTTAAGATGGTGGGTCGTGCAGGATGACTCGGCCTACGGCCTCGCCCTTCGGGCCAACGCTGTCGCGTTGTTGTCTCGCTTCGCTCGGCTCGAACCTGCAACCCATTGATTAAAAGTCAACTACTCTACCGACTGAGCTAACGACCCATCCAAGGGAATTTGTTTTTGAATGAAGCTTCAAGATGGTGGGTCGTGCAGGATTCGAACCTGCGACCAATTGATTAAAAGTCAACTGCTCTACCGACTGAGCTAACGACCCATCCAAGGGAATTTGTTTTTGACCGAAGCTTTAAGATGGTGGGTCGTGCAGGATTCGAACCTGCGACCAATTGATTAAAAGTCAACTGCTCTACCGACTGAGCTAACGACCCATCTTGTGACTTCTCTCGGCAACGGCGGCATATATTACTGATTTTTCAGAACAACGCAACGGTTATTTTTTCAAATTACGTTTAAATGCTTACCAAGCACTCAATCAACCCCGAAAACGTGTTAATACGCCCTTCCGGGGCCAATAATTACAGCGTAGAAAGCTTTTTTTCAGCCAGTTTAGCTGCGTTCGAACCAGGATATTGCTTCATAACCTGCTGGTAAACAGATCTCGCTTTATCCTTCTGACCCTTGTCCTGCATGATTAAACCAACTTTGTAAAGCGATTCACCACTCTTCTGTGACTTCGGGTACTCTTTTACTACCGTAGCAAAGTAGTAAGCAGCTTCGTCTTTCTTACCCTTGTTATAGTGAAGTTGTCCTAACCAGTAGTTAGCATTAGGTATATAACTCGACTTCGGGTAATTCTTTACAAAACTCTGAAAAGAAATAATCGCTTTATCATATTCTTTGGTATTCACTGCCAAGTGAACAGCTGCATCATAATCGCCTTTCTCGCTGCCAGTGCTGACAGTTGAAGACGCTCGATTGCCACTATTACTTGCAGTTGGAGAAGGCGGGGCCGCCGTAGGCTTACTGTCTGAGGAACCTGTAGCACCTTCCAGTTGCTGATAAATGTCTTTCTGCCGCTCTATCACTTGATTAAGCTGATACTGGTTCTCCTGTATCTGACCACGGAGCATGTCAATATCACGCTGAGAATCGGCGAGTTGTTGTTGAAGCTGAGTTAACAGTTGGCTGTGAGCGTTGGAAATACGCTCTAATTGGGTAAGGCGCTCATCGGTAGAACCTGAGCCGACATTACTGATTGGCGCTTGGGCAATAGCGGCCCAAGGAACCGCTACGCCAACCAGTAACGACAGACCCAAAAAATGATGTCTGAAGTTACTGTTCATGAACTACTCTTAATATGCCAGTACTGCGCGACGGTTTTTCGCATAAGCCGTTTCGTCATGACCCAGTACAGCAGGTTTTTCTTTACCGTAAGAGACGATAGAGATTTGCTCACCGGAAACACCTTTGCCTTGCAGGTACATTTTCACTGCATTAGCACGGCGTTCACCTAATGCGATGTTGTACTCAGGAGTACCACGTTCGTCAGCATGACCTTCTACAACAACTTTATAAGATGGGTTGCTGCGCAGGAATGCTGCGTGAGCGTCTAACAGCTGAGAAAAATCTGAGCTGATGTCGTATTTGTCAAAACCAAAATATACGATGTTGTTGTTTTGCAGCTCTTGCATTTGCTGACGAGCTAATTCCTCTGCTGACAGACCCGCATTAGTTTCGTTAACAGTGCCTACACCAGTCTGATCGTTATCAGCATTTTTGTTAGAACTACACGCTGCTACAGCCATAACTGGTAAAGCTAACATCAGCCCTTTTAGCACTTTGTTCAGTTGCATCTCTTTGATCCTTTTAAAGTTTGCCATACATATTATTATGCATCACAGATACGGCGACCAAGCAGGGAATTTTACCTGCCCATCAGTCGCCGGAAGACGCGCTTTGAAACGCCCGTCAGTCGAAACTAGCTGCAATACAGTCCCCAACCCTTGGGTGGAGCTATAAATCACCATAGTGCCGTTAGGTGCGATACTCGGCGTTTCATCCAGGAACGTGTCCGTCAAAATTTGAACGGCTCCCGTTGCCAGATCTTGTTTAGCAATGTGCTGCTTACCACTCTCTGAGCTGACCATTACCACAAAATTACCCTCTGCACTAACATCAGCATCCTGGTTTTGTGTGCCTTCCCAAGTGAGGCGTTGCGGAGCACCGCCATTGATATTGATTTTATATAACTGTGGACGACCACCCTGGTCAGAGGTATAAACCAATGTCTGGTTATCCGGCATCCAACTTGGCTCAGTATTGTTACTGCGACCATCCGTAACCTGATGGATCTGCGCTGAACCCAAATCCATCACGTAAAGATTCAAACTACCCGATTTAGACAGAGCAAAGGCCAGTTTGCTGCCATCAGGCGAAAATGCAGGTGCTCCATTATGACGCGGGAATGAAGCAATCTGGCGTACCTCACCACTCGCCAAGGTCTGAATCACTAAGGCAGAGCGACCACTTTCAAAAGTGACATAAGCCAGCTTAGCACCATCAGGAGACCACGCCGGTGACATCAGTGGCTCTGGTGAACGGTGAACAGTGAACTGGTTGTAACCATCGTAATCCGATACCCGCAGTTCATACGGATATTTGCCGCCATTGGTCTTTACAATATAAGCCAGACGGGTACGGAATGCGCCTTTGATGCCAGTCAGTTTTTCAAATACTTCATCACTGGCTGTATGCGCAGCATAACGCAACCACTGTTTCGTTACTTTAAACTGATTCTGGGCAAGCACTGTGCCTGGAGCACCCGCAGTATCAACCAATTGATAAGAGATCAAGAAACTACCATCTGCACTTGGCTGAATCTGTCCAACAACAACAGCATCAATACCTAGCGCTGACCATGCAGCAGGCGTCACCTCAGATGCAGTCGTTGGTTGCTGTGGCATACGGCTAGCATCAATAGGATTAAATTTACCACTGTTGCGAAGATCGGCTCCAACGATGGTTCCTATCTCTTCAGGCGCATTGCCAGCCCCAGTCCATTTAAATGGCACAATGCCAATAGGACGAGCAGAATCGACCCCTTGAGTGATTTCAATACGAACTTCTGCATGAGCCACCGTGACCCATAACATCAAAATACTCAGCATTACTTTAAAAGCCTGCTTCATCATGTCTCCCTTATCGCGATGGAATCGCCGCAATAATTCGCGGATATTAACAAACGTTAACAAACAAAACTAGATATACCCGTTATCTTTCAAGTTGCCTCTTTGTTGGCTGCACTTGTTCATTCCGGCCACATAGTTAGCTATGCTCCCGGGGATTCATTCCCTTGCCGTCGCGAAGCATCTTGAAATCCATAAGGTATAGCTTAATAACATTGAATGGTTTTGTTTGTTATTAATAATCTCTATATAACAACCTTATTGAGGTTTAAAATGAACCGGAGCATTTTTAAACTCTTCGTAAACCTCTCTGCTTGGTGGTTTCGGAATTTTCGCTTGTTTAGCAGCCGCTACCGCTGCCTGACACAACGCCTGATCTCCCTCTTCTGGTTTTACATCAATTAATAAGCCATCAGGAGCAAGCTTAATCCGTAATGTACAGGTACGCCCACGATACATGTCCGCATCGTAAAACTTATTCTGTATCGCTATCTGGATCTGCCCCAGATAGTTATTAATGTCGGCATTTGAAGCGCCACTTTTCTTACTGCCCCCTTTACCCGCGGCAGAAGCTCCCCCTTGTTGTTTCGGCGTATTGGAAGTTAAGCCACCCAATAAATCATCAACTTCACTTGCCTGTTTGGCAGCTTGTGCAGCGGCTTTTTTCTTGGCATCCGCTTCGGCCTTAGCTTTAGCCTTTGCATCTGCTTCCGCTTTGGCCTTTGCTTCAGCCTCCGCTTTAACTTTTGCTTCTTCTGCCGCTTTTTGTTTAGCCACAACAGCTTCAGCTTCTTTTTTAGCTTCAGCTTCGGCTTTCTTCTGCATTTCAGCCTGCTCTTTAATCAGCCTTTCTTTTTCAGTTTTAGCTTTGGCCGCCGCTTCTTCTGCCAGTTTTTGCTCTTCACGGGCTTTTTTCGCTGCTTCCTCAGCTTGCTTTTTCTGTTCTTCCGCAGCCTGTTGCACTTTAATTCGTTCTTCTTCTACCGCTTTCAGACGCTCCTGCTCTTCCGCCTGTTTTTCTCTTAATTCAGTTGCTTGCTGCTCCGCTTTCTTCTTGCGTAATTCTTCTGCACGTTTAGCGTCGGCCTGCTGCTGTTGGTGCTGATTGTATTGTTGTACTACCGCATTCGGATCGACCATAACAGCATCAATAATAGAACCATCCTGTCCGCCACCACCCATTTCGGTTTTTTGCGTCAGGGAACCCCAAATAAGCAACCCTATCAAAATGATATGTAACACAACCGAAACGATAACGGCGCGATTTAGCTTATTGTTTTGTCCGCTTGTCTTTCCCACGCTCGATATCCAAAATCTTTAAATGACAGCAATTTTGACCAAACTCAGATAGGCTGAGTCATTAAGCCAACGGATTTCACACCTGCCCGATGCAACATATTCAATGCCTTAATAATCTCATCGTAAGGCACCTCTTTTGAACCACCAATCAAAAAAACGGTCTTCGGGTTCTCTTTTATCCGCGCCTGTGCTTCGGCAATAATCTGCGGCTCAGGTAATAATTCCAATCGTTCATGGTTAACCACCATGGTGTACTGACCAACACCAGAAACTTCCACTATTACCGGCGGGTTGTCCGAACTAGAAACCGTTTTGGAATCTACCGCATCAGGTAGATCAACTTCTACGCTTTGAGTGATAATCGGTGCTGTTGCCATAAAAATAAGCAATAGCACCAGCAATACGTCCAGTAAGGGAACGATATTGATTTCGGATTTCAGCTCACGCTTGCGACTACGAGTGCGCGCCATAGCCTCTCCCCTTACTATTTGTTCTCAGCTTTATTTTCAACAGCGAAAGCCTGACGATGCAAAATAGCCAGAAACTCTTCCATAAAGTTATCGTAATTTTGCTCCAGCTTATTAACCCGCTGATTCAGGCGGTTGTACGCCATAACTGCCGGAATCGCCGCAAACAGACCAATCGCCGTTGCAATCAACGCTTCTGCAATACCCGGCGCGACCATTTGAAGAGTGGCCTGTTTTACCGCACCTAACGCGATAAACGCATGCATAATTCCCCAAACGGTACCAAACAAACCGATATATGGACTAATTGAGCCAACCGTACCCAAGAATGGAATATGGCTTTCCAACGTTTCTAATTCACGGTTCATAGAAATACGCATTGCCCGTGAAGCACCGGTCACCACGGCTTCTGGAACATGATTATTTGCATGGTGCAAACGAGCAAATTCTTTGAAACCAGAATAAAAGATTTGTTCCGTTCCACCTAATGAATCTCGACGAGACTGACTTTCCTTATACAAGCGTGATAATTCAATACCCGACCAGAATTTGTCTTCAAATGCTTCCGCTTCACGGGTTGCGGCATTGAGAATTTTGGTCCTTTGAATAATGATCGCCCATGAAGCAATGGAAAAGCAGATCAAAATAAGCATGATCAGCTGTACCAAAAGGCCCGCTTTCAGGAATAAATCAAGAATATTCATGTCAGTCACTGCTTAAACTCCGCGACAATAGACTTTGGAAGCGCAATCGGCTTCATTTGAGATGCATTCACGCAAGCAACTAACACTTCTGCGCTGTTAAGAACTTTTCCGTTACTATCAACAATCCGTTGAATAAATGTCAAAGATGCTCTACGAATATCCGTAATTTCACTCTGCACCTCCAACAGATCATCAAGCCGAGCTGGGGCATGGTAATCAACCACTATCCGCCGGACAACAAATGCAATTTGTTCATCAAGTAAATGCAGTTGATGAATGCCATGCTGACGTAGCATCTCTGTACGTGCTCTTTCATAAAAGGCGACATAACGGGCGTTATAAACTACCCCACCAGCATCTGTATCTTCGTAATAAACACGGACGGGCCAACGGAATAACGTATTACTCACTTTCAATCCTATATAAGGCGAATTAACGCTGCCACTATACTCAAGACAATGCGGCTTTGGAATAATGCGCCAATAAAAATTTTATGGGCTAAATAACCCATAATATGCAGAGCTGGCTAACAGAAGAATTGGCACAAGCCCCAAATTAAAATTAAAAATGCCGGTAGAGGGCAGAAAAAGATACGCCAGACGATACTTCTTGGATGAAAACCTATCCCGAAAGTAACACCTGTGCATACAGCCCATATCAGCAAAATACCTTGCCAAATGTGCAATGAGCTAGTATTGGCTGCAAAACGCGCAGCAGGCGCCCAAAATACACAACAAGCAACCACCAATGCCAGAATAAGGATAAGGCCCCTTATAGAGCCTTTATCCATCAACATTACTTTTCGCCATTTTCAGCAGCTTTTTCTGCTTCATTATGTTCAAGCGCTAAGGCAGCAATTATAGCGAAACTACAAGCCAAGAGCGTTCCGAGTATCCAGGCAAAATACCACATGCTTTATGCTCCTTAGTACAATGAATGTTTGTTATCTTCAATAAAGCTTTTGTCCAAACGCCCGAACATTTTGTAGTAACACCAAATGGTATATCCCAAAACGATGGGAACAAAAATCAATGCAACCACAGACATAACACGCAGTGTCATCAAGCTTGAAGTCGCGTCCCACATTGTCAGGCTGACATTAGGATCAGTGATTGAAGGCATCACAAATGGGAACATCGTCACACCGCAGGTCAAAATGATGCATGTAACTGTCAGTGAAGAAAACAGGAAAGCCCATCCAGCTTTATTCATGCGGGTCATCAGCATAGTCAGCAAAGGAGAGACAACACCCAATGCAGGTAAAGTCCACAGCCACGAATAATTATTGAAGTTAGTCAACCAGGCACCAGCCTGATGGGAAACTTCTTTATGTAATGGATTAGACTGAGCCATAGTATCCAGACCACCCGTCACAACATAACCATCGATACCATAAATCAGCCATACACCTGCTAGCAGGAAAGCTACCATAGTCACCAGCGCACATATATATGTTGCCACACGGGAACGCAGACGCAGCTCACCAGTAGTACGCATTTGCAGATAAGTTGCGCCCTGAGTCACAATCATCATCAGGCTGATCACCCCGGCCAATAGGCCATACGGGTTCAGCAATCCAAAAAAGGAGCCGGCATAGAACAAACGTAACTGGGAATCAACGTTAAACGGCACGCCTTGCAAAAGGTTCCCGAATGCAACACCGATAACCAATGGCGGCACAAAACTGCCGACAAATATTGCCCAATCCCACATGTTACGCCACTTGCGATTTTCCAGTTTTGAACGGTAATCAAAACCCACCGGGCGAAAGAATAATGCGGATAACACCAGAATCATGGCAACATAGAAGCCTGAAAACGCAGCGGCATAAACCATCGGCCAAGCTGCGAACAGTGCTCCACCAGCAGTAATTAACCAAACCTGATTACCGTCCCAGTGTGGTGCCACTGAGTTAATCATGATGCGGCGCTCAGTATCATTTTTACCAATGATTCGTAACAGGATACCCACTCCCATGTCGAAACCATCAGTTACTGCAAAACCGATTAGCAACACACCAATCAGCAGCCACCATATAAATCGTAGTACTTCATAATCAAACATAAGTGGACTCCCGTTTTACTGAGCATCATGTGCTGAAGTTGTTTTCTGTTCAAAGTGGTAACGGCCAGTATTCAGGCTACTTGGACCACGACGTGCGAATTTGAACATCAAAAACATTTCTGCGATCAGGAACAAGGTGTAAAGACCACAAATCAGTGCCATCGAGAATAGGATATCGCTGGCTGCCAAGTTAGAGCTCGCTACAGCGGTTGGTAAAACCTCACCAATTGCCCAAGGCTGACGGCCATACTCAGCCACAAACCAACCTGACTCTATGGCGATCCATGGCAATGGGATACTGTACAGCGCTGCGCGCAGTAACCATTTTTGCTTACCAATACGGCCACGGATAACACTCCAAAATGCCAGACCAATCAACAGTAACATCAGAAAACCAGCAGCAACCATAATACGGAATGCAAAATACAGTGGAGCAACACGAGGAATTGAATCCTTCGCAGCGGCCTTAATTTGCTCTTCGCTGGCATCAGTCACCTGGCTGGTATAGCGTTTCAGCAACATGCCATAACCAAGGTCTTGTTTGTTTTCATTGAATGCAGTACGAACCGTCGGGTCTGTATTACCTGCACGCAATTCTTCTAACAATGCATAAGCTTTTATCCCATTACGAATACGCAGCTCATGCTGATCCATGAGATCACGCAAACCAATTACCGGGGTATCAACGGAACGAGTAGCAATCAGCCCCATAAGGTAAGGGATCTGAATTGCATATTTGTTTTCCATTTTGTCCTGATCCGGGATACCTATCAGTGTAAAGGCTGCCGGTGGTGGCTGAGTTTCCCATTCGGCTTCAATTGCAGCCAGCTTGGTTTTCTGTACGTCACCCATTTCGTAACCGGATTCATCACCCAGCACAATAACAGACAACACAGCGGCAATACCAAAACTTGCAGCAATCGCAAATGAACGTTTAGCAAATGGAATATCACGGCCTTTAAGCAGGTAGTAAGAACTGACACCAAGAACGAAGATCGCCCCCGTCACATAACCTGCGGCAACGGTATGAACAAATTTCACCTGAGCCACTGGGTTCAGTACCAGTTCAGCGAAACTCACCATTTCCATACGCATGGTTTCAAAGTTGAAGTCAGAAGCAATCGGGTTTTGCATCCAACCATTAGCAACCAGAATCCAAAGAGCAGAGAAGTTAGACCCTAGTGCAACCAACCAGGTTACCGCCAAATGTTGCTTTTTACTGAGACGATCCCAACCGAAGAAGAACAGACCTACGAATGTGGACTCCAGGAAAAACGCCATCAGACCTTCGATCGCCAGAGGGGCGCCAAAAATGTCACCGACGTAGTGAGAGAAGTATGACCAGTTAGTTCCAAACTGAAACTCCATGGTCAACCCTGTTGCAACACCCAGAGCAAAGTTAATACCAAATAACTTGCCCCAGAATTTTGTCATATCTTTGTAAATTTGTTTACCGGAAAGCACATATACCGTTTCCATAATCGCCAGCAAAAACGCCATACCGAGCGTTAGTGGAACGAACAGGAAGTGATACATTGCAGTTAAGGCAAACTGTAATCGTGACAGTTCGACAATATCAAACATCTTGACTCCTTGCTCCTAGCAGGAAGGCATCGACTTGCAGCAACCTGGCTTCGTAATAAGAACCTGTCTCAAGGCACTAAAACAAAAGCCTTATATACCCGTTATCTTTCAAGTTGCCTCTTTGTTGGCTGCCCTCACTCACCCCAGTCACATAGTTCTCTATGCTCCCGGGATTCGCTCCCTTGCCGTCGCGATACATCTTGAAATCCATTGGGTATAACTACCAGCAATAAATGCCTATAAAATAACAACTTATTACCAAGTAAATTAAAAACATAATTAGACTAATAGTATAGTACGCTTATATTCCCATACAATAAATAGGTTTTACGTGATTCAGATTAGAATTCCGAATATGGATCAAAAATTTCGGTTATTACTTAATGAAAATGAATTTGATCAGGATCAATTTAAGCAAATTAAAAAAATAATGCTATAGGTAATAACCTGATTTTAGTCACTTATTTCTGGCTAGTGTTAACTACTTTGTCTATTATTTCATTTTGGTTGATATATTGTTAAAAATTTGTTTATTTAGATAGTCATTGATTTCTATATTGC
>NZ_LJCS01000082.1:0-14946 GCF_001280945.1 Photorhabdus heterorhabditis
CAGTTATTCTGCTGGGTGATACGACAGATCATGGCGGTAAGGTGATTACCGCTATTGATGACTATACTCACAAGGGTATTCCTGTAGCAGGTAAAGAAGATTTGGTGGAGTGCCCTCAATGCAAAGGGGTTTTTCCTATTGTTCAGGGTGCTGACTCTTTAAAATATAAAGGAAAATTGATTGCGCTTGAAGGAATGCAAACAGCCTGTGGGGCAAAATTAATTGCCAGTCAGCATAAGTTTACTCTTGCCCGTTAATGTGAATTTAATTCGGAGCATTTGAATTCCCGGTCAGGAGCTGAAATAGCAGTTTAAAGATATTCTTTGTATTGCAAAAAATAAGATAAACAGGAGACGTTAATATGCCAATACCATTACTGGCCCCTGTCGCAGTAGGTGCGGCTGAATATGTTGCCAGCGCTTGTGCCGGGGTATTAATTGCTGTCGGTATAGTGGAAGCAAGTAAGGAAAAACCGGTCGAAGACGATGAACATATTCACCGAAAGAAAATGGATTTTGTGATAAGTCCTGAAATCACGGATGAAGACAGAAATATTGTCTGGAGTGCCGAAGCGCATGCGGATTTTTGGGAGGATGATGATTTAGGGGAAGAATCCGTTGATACCAGTGCGGTTCAGGCGAAGGCCCAGTCTAAGGCGGAAGAGTGTGAAAAAACGGAGAGTACAAAAGAGTGCAAGGCTTGCCTGGCTATTCCGGTGACGAGTGAAAAATATCGCAAGGTGAGCCGCTGGAGCGCCATCACGATTAACTATCAGCGATTTATTGCTCAAACGAAATATGATCCCACTATACAGATGATCCAGGAATTTCAGTGCCTGAAAGTGACCTTTGATGGCTGGCGACCCGCGTATTGCTTATTTCTGGAGGCCAAAGCGCGGTATGACCAGTTTTTTGATAGTGAGGGGAAACCGAAAAGTTGGTGGAGAGGTCGTATATCAGGGAAAAACCAAGCAGATAGGCAACAAGCTGTATGTGATGTATTAGATAAAACGCCTCATGTGGAATGGCATTTTTTACAGCCTGTCAGTTATGGATATTTTAAAATGTTATTTATTGAACATAAAAATATCAGTGTTTATTATACTCCTTGCAAAGGTTTAACTTAATTCGAGGTCAACGATGGCAATAATTAATTTGGAAATCAATGCGCGTTATGAACAACAGGAAACTATTACCTTAAATACGATGTTAATGGATTTATTCCACATTACACGGCAGATTGATATTTTTCTCGGGCAGAAAAAGACGTGGTACTTAACTGGTTACTCTAGAAAACAGGCTCTACAGCATATTGTGTTTGATGAACAGGGACCAACTGAAGTTGCTATCAAAGACTTTGAAAAAGAATATAAGAAAAGCTTTCCTTTTTTTAATAATGCCATATGGGATGGTGAAAAGGATGAGTTATCCAGTAGCATTGATTATTATAAATCGAAGCCAAATCATCCTAACAAGGTTTGGTTAATATTAAACTTAAGAATTGACAGTACCAAATTTTATACTTCCCAATTAATTGATTTAGTTAAATATTTAGCGACCAGCCGTGATTTTCCTTATATTCAAGTAGAAACCAACGGCTATACCTTAAAAGGCAAACAAGTTTTCCCAGACCGTCTCAGTGTTGGCTGGATGCTTTACCAGCCTTGCATTATTGATAAATCCTATCTGCCTATGGCGGAAGATGTGCTTCCCGTGCAGCAGAATAATGAACAGGTAGGTACTCTGATTGTCACCAAAAAAGGTATTTTTGATGGAAGAGATCAGGACGATATTGATAAATCCAATGATGTTGAAATTCAATTAGTGAACCTGGGATTATTACCATTAATTACCGAAGTGTGATGGAGGTGATGTTATTTACCAATTGAAAAACGGTGGAGAACGTTAATGGCAAAAGCGGTTATTCTATTAGGAGATATGACAGATCATGGCGGTAAAGTGATTACCGCTATTGATGACTATACTCACAAGGGTATTCCTGTAGCAGGTAAAGAAGATTTGGTGGAGTGCCCTCAATGCAAAGGGGTTTTTCCTATTGTTCAGGGTGCTGACTCTTTAAAATATAAAGGAAAATTGATTGCGCTTGAAGGAATGCAAACAGCCTGTGGGGCAAAATTAATTGCCAGTCAGCATAAGTTTACTCATGATTTTTGAAATCAATGGAGCTGACGTCCAGCGGGACGGGCTCCATGATAAATAAACTCCATTAAAGTCTCTAAAATAGTGATGAATTGGTTTTTTCAGTCACATTAAGCACATTCAATACACATAAATATTGAACATCAGAGTCCATAAATTAAAGATATACCCTTCATCTTTCAAGTTGATGCTTTATTGGCTATTTTCACCGTATAATGTTTTTAATACTAAACTGAAAATTTAAATCACTTTATGTGGACCAAAGCATTCATAGTGAATAAATTGTTTATCAATTCCTATATCCAATAACTGTTTCGCCACATATTGCATAAAGGGAACTGGGCCACAGAAATAAAAATGCATTCCTTTGGTTTTGAGTGTCTCATTCAGAACTGCCAGATCCATAAAACCTTTATGTTGGTAATGGACACCTTGTTGATCTTCATCTCTTGGCTCGCGGTACCAAATTGTGCTGTTAAGATTTGGCATTGCCTGTGCAATGGCTGTGACTTCATTGGTAAATGCGTGATGACCACCATGTTCGGCTGCATGTAACCAGTTAATCTGGCTATTATGATTTTGTTGGTGGAGTTGATGCAACATACTCATCATGGGTGTCAAGCCAACACCGGCAGAAATCAGAGTCACGGGGATTTCTGGTTTAATATCAAGGAAAAAATCTCCGCGTGGAGCAGCCAGCCAAACGGTATCACCTTCTTGCATTTTATCATGCATATAGTTGGAGACAGTTCCTTGTGGTTCTCGTTTGATTGCGATTCGATAGCTGGAGCCATTTGGTGCGGCTGTCAGTGAATACTGACGAATTTCGCGGTTATCAAAACTATCGTCTTCCAGATAAATGCTTAAATACTGGCCGGGTTTGTAGTCCATCACTTTTCCGCCATCCTGTGGTACAAACTCAAAGCTGCAAATGACATCACTTTTTACTTGTTTCCGGCTAATACGGAATGGTCGCAAGCCACGCCAGCCGCCATCTGTCGATTCGCCACTATGATAGATCTGCTCTTCACGATTGATAAAAACATCAGCTAGCACACCATAAGCTTTTCCCCAAGCGTCCAGAATTTCATTTCCCGGTTGGAACAGTTCATCCAATGTTGCCAGAAGGTGAGTACCGACAATTTGATAATGCTCTGGTTGAATATTCAGACTGGTGTGTTTATGAGCGATTTTTTCAACTGCCGGCAAGAGGGCTGCCAGATTATCAAGATTGGCCGCATAGGCGCAGATAGCATTGAACAGGGCTTCACGCTGATCGCCATTGAGCTGATTGCTCATATTAAAAATATTTTTCAGCTCAGGATTATGTTTGAACATCCGTTCATAAAAATGGGCGGTCAGTTTCGGGCCAGTAGCAGAGAGCAGTGGAATAGTAGATTTGACAGTTGCAATGGTTTGACTATCTAGCATGGTTGAAACTCCTGAATTTCTTTCAAGTGATCATGAAAACTATAACATGTAAATTAAATGCAACTTATAGCTTTTTGAGGATTTTGTAAATATAAAATGTGGTCTTTACGGTAAAAAAATGTTTGCAGAAGATACTTACATTGAGGCTAAGGCTACCCAAGGTCACAAATTCCGATAATGATCCAAAAAGTAGGAAATTTTTGTTATGTCTGAAAAAACCGATATCTTGTTGCAGTTGGCAAGCAATCGTTTGCGTAAAATATTTTGTCAAGACTATCTCATTCTGTGAAAAGGGTTTACACTGTGTGCCATTCTGCCCTTTGGGGTGTTGTTTGAAGAGAAGTTAGCTGAGTCAGGAGAACCCAATGTTAAAGCGTGAAATGAATATTGCTAATTATGATCCCGAACTATGGCAGGCGATGGAGCAAGAAGTTGTTCGTCAGGAAGAACATATCGAGTTAATTGCCTCTGAAAACTATACCAGCCCAAGAGTTATGCAGGCACAGGGCTCCCAGCTTACTAACAAATATGCCGAAGGTTATCCGAGTAAACGCTATTACGGCGGCTGTGAATATGTAGACGTTGTTGAACAATTAGCTATTGATCGCGCTAAGGCGCTGTTTGGTGCTGATTATGCCAACGTTCAGCCTCACTCTGGTTCTCAGGCGAATGCAGCAGTTTATATGGCCTTGCTGCAACCAGGTGATACTGTGTTAGGGATGAATTTGGCACATGGTGGTCATTTGACTCATGGCTCTCCGGTTAACTTCTCTGGTAAGTTATATAACATTGTGCCTTACGGTATTGATGATAGCGGTAAAATTGATTATGACGATATCGCCGCACAAGCTAAAAAATACCAGCCAAAAATGATTATCGGTGGTTTTTCTGCTTACTCCGGTATTGTTGATTGGGCAAGAATGCGTGAAATTGCAGACAGTATTGGCGCTTATTTGTTCGTTGATATGGCACACGTTGCTGGCCTAATCGCTGCGGGGGTTTACCCGAACCCTGTTCCTCATGCCCACATTGTGACTACCACGACGCATAAAACACTAGCGGGTCCACGTGGTGGCTTGATCCTGGCAAAAGGTGGTGACGAAGAGCTGTATAAGAAATTGAATTCTTCTGTATTCCCGGGTTGCCAGGGTGGACCTTTGATGCATGTTATTGCGGGTAAGGCAGTTGCATTGAAAGAAGCTATGGAGCCAGAATTCAAAGCATATCAACACCAAGTTGCTGATAATGCTAAAGCAATGGTTGAAGTCTTTCTGGCGCGTGGCTACAAAGTCGTTTCCGGTGGTACTGAGAACCACTTATTCCTGCTGGATCTGGTTGACAAAAATATCACTGGTAAAGACGCTGATGCTGCGTTGGGCCGTGCAAACATTACCGTAAACAAAAACAGCGTACCTAATGATCCGAAGAGTCCATTTGTGACTTCCGGTGTACGTATTGGTACTCCTGCAATTACCCGCCGTGGCTTCAAACAAGCAGAAGCTCAGGAACTGGCTGGCTGGATGTGTGATGTACTGGACAACATCAATGATGAAGGGATTATTGAAACGACTAAGCAAAAAGTTTTGGCTATTTGTGCAGAATATCCGGTTTACGCATAAATAATAATTTTAATAAATAATTATTAAACCTGCTCCAGCTAACCTTGTTTGCTTAAGTTAGTGTCGAGCAGGTTTTTTTGCATTATTAACCAGGAGGGATTGATGGTTATTCAGTCGACACGTTGGCTGGCGTTAGATTATTTCACGTATTTCTTTTCTTACGGGATATTTTTGCCTTTTTGGGCTATTTGGCTTCAGGGTGAAGGTATAGAACCTGATATGATAGGGATTTTGTTGGGTGCAGGTTTAGTTTCCCGTTTCTTGGGTAGCTTATTGATCGCGCCTACGGTTAAAAATCCTGCGAAACTTATTGTTGCGTTGCGTATATTGGCATTGTTGACCTTGATTTTCGTTGTTGGTTTTACATTGGGAAATCACTGGGCATGGCTTCTGTTCGTCATGATTGGTTTCAACCTGTTTTTTTCGCCGATGATGCCGTTGGGAGATGCGCTGGCGGGAACATGGCAAAAACAATTTCCTTTTGATTATGGAAAAATACGGGTCTGGGGTTCGATTGCGTTTATTATCAGTTCGGCGTTGACCGGGGAATTAATCTCTGTCTGGGGCCATCATGCCATTCTTATCACTATGCTGCTCAGTGTCTTGTCAACGCTGTTGGTGACATTGCTTAAACCTTCCATCATGCCCGCTAATGAAGTCAAATCAGACAAAATTAATGTTGTGTCATTTAAACAGTTGTTGTCTGAAAAACCGATATGTCAGTTCCTGCTCTGTGTGGCTTTATTGCAGGGCGCCCACGCGGGATATTATAGTTTCAGTGCAATTTACTGGGAAAAATTGGGTTATTCTGCTTCGGTAGTTGGTTATCTCTGGTCTTTAGGAGTAGTCGCTGAGGTTGTTATTTTTACGCTGAGTAATAAATTATTTCGCCGCTGGAGTGCCCGTGACCTTTTGCTGCTTTCTGGTATATGTGGTGTCGTTCGTTGGGGATTGATGGCAACATTCACTGCATTGCCGGTATTGATTGTCGTGCAAATTCTGCATTGTGGCACATTCACTGTCTGCCATTTGGCGGCAATGCGTTTTATCGGTGCCAGAAAGGAAGAGGAAATTGTTCGATTGCAGGCGGCTTATTCGGCCTTAGCAATGGGGGGCGCTATTGCTGTTATGACGGTAGTTGCAGGATTTATGTATGATTATCTGCACAGTGGAATTTTCTGGGTAATGGCTTTAGTTGCTTTTCCTGCCATCTTCTTGCGGCCACAGGTTAAAGCTCATAATTATTAACAACATAGGTTCAGTTTCTTATGAAATTTTTGTAAGAAACTGGATAGATTTAATAATATTTTTATGAGATATCATGTCGAACAAGTTAACAATAAAAGATATAGCACGCTTGGCTAATGTCAGTAAATCAACGGTATCGCGTGTATTAAACAATGAAAGTAGTGTAAGTTCACAGGTACGTGAAAGAGTCGAAGCGATTATTCACCAAAATAACTTTATTCCCTCTAAATCTGCGAGAGCAATGCGGGTGAAAAGTGACAAAATTATTGCCTTAATTGTGTCACGGTTGGGGTCCTTTTCGGAAAATCTATCTATAAGTACGATGTTACCCCTATTTTATCAGCATGGTTATGATCCTATTATTATGGAAAGTAATTTTAATCCGCAGCTTTTACAGGAACATCTACGCCAATTGGCGTTACGTAATGCGGATGGTGTTATTTTGTTTGGTTTCACAGGATTGTCAGAAGAATTCTTATTTCCCTGGCGTGAAAAAATAGTGGTATTTGCACGTGAATATGCTGATGTTTCTTCTATATGTTATGACGATGCGGGCGCTGTTCGCTTACTAATGAATGAACTTTACCAGCGGGGTCACAGAGATATCAGTTTTCTTGGTGTACGTGATTGTGATACCACAACGGGTTTTCGTCGTCATCAATCCTATTTAAATTGCTGTGAACAGAAAGGATTACGCCCACTTTCTGTTCAATGTGACTTAAGCTATCAGAGTGGGTTTCAACATGTTGACAAAGTATTAAGAAAGGAAACTACGGCCTTAATTTGTGCAACAGACAGCCTGGCGTTGGGAGCATATAAGTATTTGCAGCAAAATAACCGGGAAGATATACAGATAGGTAGTATTGGCAGTACACCCTTACTGAATTTTTTGTACCCTAATACGCTTTCTGTGGATTTGGGCTATAGTGAAGCAGGTAAGTATGCGGCCCATCAATTGATGGCTCAGATAAATCGACAATACCCAAAACAACAGGTAACCGTTCCTAGTAAATTGGCTTAAAAGTAAGAATATTGCAATTTCAATGTGATCTTTAACGCATTTTTGGGAACGTTCCCATGACAAGCATTACTGAATGATATTAGGATGAAATTACTTTACTAAGCATGCTAATTAGTGATTGATACTAACTTATAATGATTGGCTATGATGAAAAATAAAATAAATTCTAAAGATATTGAAAAACTAATTACATTAATCGGTGGTTGTGAAAATATAGCCAGTGTGACTCATTGTATTACTCGGTTGAGGTTTGTATTGGTTGAACCCGCTAAGGCGATGACAGATAAAATAAAAAATCTGCCGATGGTTAAGGGGTGTTTTACCAATGCAGGGCAGTTCCAGGTCGTGATAGGCACTAACGTTGATGATTATTATCAGGTTTTAAATAGCTATCTTGGTCAATCTGAATTGAGTAAGCAAGATATACAGCAAGTTCAGAAAAAGCAGGCGAAGAAAAAAAATATGAAGTGGCAAGAGCGAATTATTTCTCAGTTTGCAGAAATATTTTTTCCTTTGTTGCCGGCATTAATTAGCGGTGGTCTTATTTTGGGCTTCCGTAATATTATTGGTGATATTCCATTCAGTGATGGTAAAACTTTAGTCCAGATGTATCCTGTCTGGAAAACGATATATGATTTTTTATGGTTGTTAGGTGAGGCTATTTTCTTCTATTTGCCAGTGGGTATCTGTTGGTCAGCAGTTAGAGCAATGGGGGGAACACCGATATTAGGAATTATATTGGGAATAACATTAGTGTCGCCTCAACTTATGAATGCTTATCAGTTAGGGCAACATATTCCTGATATATGGAATTTTGGCTTGTTCACAATCAATAAAGTGGGTTATCAGGCACAAGTTATTCCGTCACTGTTGGCTGGCATTACTTTGGGGTGGATTGAAATTCAGTTAAAACGGGTGGTTCCTAGTTACCTCTATCTGGTGATTGTTCCTGTCGTTTCGTTGATCTTAGCAACCTTTTTAGCACATAGCCTGATTGGGCCGTTTGGTCGGTTACTTGGGGATGGCGTTGCTTGGGTTGTTAAGGCATTGATGACGGGAAGTTTTGCTCCTGTAGGCGCGGCTTTATTCGGATTCTTTTATGCGCCGTTGGTTATCACAGGTATTCATCAAACCACATTAGCCATTGATATGCAGATGGTTCAAAGTATAGGTGGGACACCGATTTGGCCTATTATTGCATTATCTAATATTGCTCAAGGTTCAGCGGTTGTTGGCATCATTTTAATTAGCAAAAAGCATAATGAACGTGAGTTATCTGTGCCCGCAGCGATTTCCGCATATTTGGGCGTCACTGAGCCTGCTATGTATGGTATTAATATCAAATATCGATACCCTATGCTCTGTGCCATGATTGGTTCTGGTTTCGCTGGATTAATTTGTGGATTGAGTGGTGTATTAGCAAACGGTATTGGTGTCGGTGGTCTGCCAGGTATCCTTTCGATTAAACCACAATTCTGGGCAATTTATGCATTAGCTATGCTCGTGGCCGTTATCATTCCGTTGGTGTTGACTATCATTGTTTATCGAAAGAAGAATATGAGTAGCGTGTTAGCTGTTGAATAATCCTGTTAAATCTTCACTTGATTAACAGATATAAAAGTAACTTTAACTCAGGAAATATATTGATAAGGCGTTTTTGATGGACAAAATCATTCCATGGTGGTTACAAGGTGTCATCTATCAGATATATCCTAAAAGTTTTCAGGATACTACTGGTAGTGGAACCGGCGATCTGAACGGTATTACTTACCGGCTTGATTATTTGAAGAAACTGGGAGTGGACGCTATTTGGGTGACTCCTTTTTACCTCTCACCACAGGTAGATAATGGCTATGATGTCGCTGATTATTGTTCGATTGACCCGGCTTACGGTTCAATGGATGATTTTAAGCGTTTGGTCGATGAAGCACATCAACGTGATATCCGTATCATCGTGGATATTGTTTTCAACCATACATCCACTCAGCATCCTTGGTTCAAACAAGCACAGGACATTAATAGCCCTTACCGGCAATATTACATCTGGCGGGATGGAATACCGGGGACTCCGCCTAATAATTGGGTGTCAAAATTTGGCGGCAATGCTTGGGAGTGGCATGAGGAAAGCAACCAGTATTATTTACACTTGTTTGCCGTTGAGCAGGCTGATCTAAACTGGGAGCATGAACCAGTACGGGCTGAACTTAAAAAGATTTGTGAATTTTGGGCTGACCTTGGCGTTGATGGGTTCCGTCTGGATGTTATCAATCTGGTTTCTAAGCAGCAGGATTTTCCTGAAGCAACAGAGGGAGATGGGCGTCAATTCTATACCGATGGTCCGCGTATTCATGAGTTTTTGCAGGAAATAAACAGAGAGGCATTTCAGCCTGCGGGGGTGATGACTGTCGGGGAGATGTCTTCTACTTCCCTGGAAAATTGCCAGCGCTATTCCTCGTTAGATGGTGAAGAGCTATCGATGGTTTTTGCTTTTCATCACTTGAAAGTCGATTACCCCAATGGCGAAAAATGGGTCATTGCGCCACCTGATTTTATTGAATTGAAGAAAATTTTTGCTAAGTGGCAGCAAGGGATGTATGAACGAGCGTGGAATGCTCTGTTCTGGTGTAATCACGATCAACCGAGGATTGTTTCACGTTTTGGTGGTGAAGGAGCATTACGGGTTCCATCTGCTAAAATGTTGGCAATGGTGTTGCATGGTATGCAAGGAACTCCTTATATCTATCAAGGGGAAGAATTGGGGATGACTAACCCTAATTTTTCTCAAATTGAGGATTATCGGGATATAGAAAGTTTAAATATTTATCAGGAGAAGATTGAGCTGGGCGATGATAAAGAAAAAATCTTATCGGTCTTAGCGAAGAAATCTCGTGATAATGGGCGAACGCCGATGCAATGGAATGCAACTCATAATGCAGGATTTACTCAGGGGGAACCGTGGCTCGCGCTAAATAGTGATTACCAGGAAGTAAATGCTGAAAACGCTATGCAGGATGATGATTCAGTTTTTCATTGTTATGCACGCTTAATAAAGTTGCGTAAGGAATATCCTGTACTGACTTATGGCAGCTATGAAGACTTATTGCCATCTCATCCTTCTCTTTGGTGTTATGTTCGTCGTTGGGAAAATCAAACGTTATTGGTTATCGCCAATCTCAGCGCGGAAGTACAGGAATGGTCACTGGATGCTGCTTTATCCCATTGCTCGTGGGTTAAATTATTGGGGAATTATCCTGAACGTCAGCTACCTGCAAAAAACATACAGTTACAACCTTATGAAGCCGTTTATTGGTTAGCGGAGTAATTTAGGTTTAAAACGACAACAAAAAAGTTCATTGGTAACTTTTTTGTTGTCAATTGACATCCTCGCCCACCTTCGAGCTTTGTGGCTCAGAATCAGGAAAATCTTACTTTTTATGGAACTTTTCATCATTAAAATGATCTGATCATCATCTTTCATAAAAAAGTGAGCTTGACGATAATTATTTCAAAGAATGTATCAATGACATACCTGTCTTGTTCCGTGCGCTGACATTAATAAGAAAACATGAATTAATGGATGTTATTTTTCTGGTTTGCTCGGCTGTTGTGAGTGGTGTTTCTGGCTGGAAATCTATTCAGGGATTTGGCGAGTGACAATTTAAGTGGCTTAAACAGCACACTGCTTTTACTCCCGACATTCCCTGCTGACACTGTGTTGCTAATATTATCAAGGTCATTGATAGTGATGCCTTTGATTGAAAACCTACATCCTTGGATCAATCATCGTCGGATCAGCGAAGGGAAAAGTGTCATCGTGATTGATGGAAAAACGTTGTGGGGAGTTAGTCAATCATAATGCATAAAATTCATTTGTTATGGTATTGTTAACTATGTAAGGATGGCAACACTATGAAAAAAGTTCTTTTCTTAGCTATAGGTATGTTTGCTCTGGGTTTTGATGCCTATATTATCGCTGGACTTGTGCCGGGAATTAGTGATAGTTATCAAAAAAGCGTTTCTCAAGTAGGACAATCTGTAAGTATATTTACTTTATGTTATGCAATCTCTGCCCCTCTATTTGCTTCACTTTTAGCAGGTAAGCCTATAAAAAAAGTCCTATTAACTTCTATAATAATTTTTGGACTTGCGAATGCATTAACCGCAGTTTCTCCAAATTTTTCTGTGTTTTTGATATCAAGAGCGATTGCCGGTGTTGGTGCCGGTTTGTTTTCACCATTAGCTGTGGCTGGAGCAACTATGCTAGTGCCTGTGGAAAAGAAAGGGCGGGCACTTGGCTTAACGATAGGTGGTATGAGTATGGGAACTGTATTAGGTGTTCCTATGGGGCTTTATATCGCTGACCAATTGAATTGGCAATCTGCAATGTGGTTTGTTGTTGTTCTTAGTTTAATTTCAGCTTTAAGTATCTTTAAATTTTTACCACATGTTCCAGTTATTGCGCCACCGGCTATGAAAGAAAGAATTGCAATGTTTTTAGATAAAAGAGTTGCTGTCACTGTATTAATAACGTTCTTTGCAAGTATTGCAAGCTTAGGTTTATACACCTATTTATCTCCATTATTACAGGATCTTAATAACTTAAGTAATTTAGCATTATATTTATGGGCTTGGGGATTAGGTGGTTTGTTTGGTAGTCTATCAATTGGGTATTTAATTGACTACTTTAAAGCGCCAAAAATTTTAATGACAATTATTTTAATTATTCTAACATGTTCTGTCATATGCATCCCAGTAATGATTAATCTATCGTTTATAAAATATTTGCCGTTTTTCATATGGGGAGCTATGGGATGGGCATCAGGAGCTCCTCAGCAACACATTTTATTATCTTATCAGCCTAAACACGGAAGTGCTGCCGTTGCTCTCAATAGTTCGGTTAACTATCTAGGAAGTTCGGTAGGAGCCTCATTGGGTGGCGTAATTATATCTCTGGGAATGGGGACCATGGCTCTAATTTATTTTGCAGTTCTCTCTATGGTAATTTCATTAGGCCTTCAGTTCTATAGTATGAAAAGTAATGCTTTTAAGATAGTAAATACTAAGTAAAAATCTAAAAATCCGCCTTCATAGAAGGCGGCATTAATTTCGCTCCAGATGGTTGCTATCAGTTCAGATTCTTAGAGCTTTCACCGAAGATAATTGATTATACAAATGCTCATGTTTTTCCGGACATTTCACATATTCCTTATCATTCCTTCATTTATCGGTCCTGTTCTCAAAATATGTATTTAGGATTTCCTTGTATAGTACAATTTAGTCCTAGGGCTGGATCTAACTTATTTTATGTGGTTGATTTGGTCATAAACAGACTAAATCAAGATAAAAAAACACACACCCTCTATCGAAGCGGTACAGGAAGAAAGACGTTATTAATGTTGTTGAGAATGTCCAATTTCAAGCTTGTTGGTTGGTGCTTGGATATGCTGATTCACAAATAGCCTTTTAGACGGTAGTGAGTGGCAAGCATGTAATTTGATATTCTCTTGGTTTTTCATCCGCTCCTGAGCCCATAACTGGCGGCAATGGCTTAAGAATTTGATCAGGCAATCGTGATGGGTTGAAAAGTTTGCCCGATAATCCGGTAATAAGATTTATTAATAGTCGGGATGACCAGAGAACAAGACTGGTTTTGAGTCCTCTTGATGATATTTGAAGAATCATCTTCTCTCATTGAGCTACGTAATCGGGTGACTGACATGTTGCCACGAGTTGATTTGCTGGAACTCATACTGGAAATTGATGTACGAACTAAATTCACGGAAGCATTTACCCGTGTATCAGAAGGTTCTGTTCGTGTTAAAGATCTGAATATCAGCATTTGTGTCATATTGATGGCGGAGGCCTGTAATACAGGCCCTAAGCAACTGACAAATCTTGTTTAAAATGATAGGTTTGTTTTTTCATAATGAAAAATGTTGTGAGCCATTTTTCCTGTTTAGGCCAATTTGCTTGCCTTCCAAGGTGCTTTCCTCCTCTGGCGTCAAATACCACTTCTAACTTAAGATAAAAATAACAAAACGTTAACACCCCCTAGCTTCAACATCTTAAATACATGATCCTGTTTTCTACCCTAATCTCCCAAATCCACTTTTTTCGCTTAATAAAATTCTCTCTTTTGAAAAATTATATTTTACTTTATAGAATTTTGGTTTCTTAGAATCAATTTCATTGAGTAATTTTTGAAGGCGTATGGCATCCTCTAGAGTAGGAAAGTCAAAAATAGGTTTTTTTTCCATCATAATAAAATCTGTAACATCTTTGACAACATTAACAACTCTCTCTATTTTTCTATCTCCATTATATTCATGATCAAGGGAATTAAAGTGCAAGATTTCTTCAGTTTTAATACTAGTTTCGGTCCAAATTCTTACCGAATCTTCATACCAGTTTGGCGTATCAAAAGCTAATTGGGAAAAAATTAATTGATTATGTATATCTTGAAAAACAAAGTCTAATTCTCTTCTTCTAAATAGATTTACAAAACTGCTATATCCTGTGACTACAGCCCCATTTATTTCACCTATAATAAAAGTACTATCTGGTATTTCGTCTCCAGATATAGAATAGTCAGATTTTATACCTTGAATGTAATTTAGGTTTAATGAATGTTCAAGGTTGATCCATTGAATTAGATCTAATGGATGTATGATTTCACTAATAACTCCCGTTGTTGGACGATAATCATTAATTCTATTTTTTTTCCACAGAAAATTTGCTCTTATTATGTGAATCCAAGGTTAAAAATTAATTAAACACCCTCATTAACCATATATAAAAATAATATTTATCTTTTGGTAATTATTTACAAATAAAATATTTTTTATATTTTTAATTGTTTATAAATTCATTATTTTTTCTACTAATATTATAAATAATTAGTTATTTGTTTAATAATTAAACTAAATATTAAGTAGCCGATTATGCATTAACTAAACTTGCTATGATAAATACTCTCTTAGTTATGAAGAACCTGTTTTGCTTTTCCTTAGACAGAACTTTTGGGGTCATTTCACCTGCTGGAGGCTTTGGAGTCACAAATGAAACGTTATTCACCTGAATTTAAATTGGAAGCTGTTGAATAGGTTATTTAATTTAACCGCTCAACGAAGTTTTCCGTTTCACTGTTCCTGAAAAAACCAATACCGGGACTCTGGCAGCATAGGTAACCTTAGATTTGTATAAGGTAATCGATCTCAGTGGGTGTTAGATTAAAACTCGGTTTTTGGGTTGGAAAATATATGAACTACAAACCAGCCTGTTGGTTGATGCTGCTTCCGGCTAGCCAACGGTCCTGATAGCATATTTACTGACGGATAATACTAGGCTGTGTCCCTTAATATCAATTAATAGTATTATTATCTGATTGATTTCGATGCAGGAACAAAATAGTGGCACGTTACGACATTTCTGATGATGCTTGGATATTGATAGAATCTTGTTTGCCCCC
>NZ_LJCS01000083.1:0-14607 GCF_001280945.1 Photorhabdus heterorhabditis
CAGCTATGTTATTAATATTATTGAATTTAATTTAAATTAATTTCTTCATAATTGGGGTCGTTATGGAAAATAAAAGAAAGATTGTACGCATTATCGGTGCTCTTGCTATTTTTATTTTAACGGTAGTATCTTTCTTCTTTTCAGGAAATGATTTGATCTCTTTAGTTAAAATGGATGATAAAATAACATTCTCGAGCAGTGTATTTATTGTATTTTGTTCTTTTCCTTTAATTTCTTATGCTATATTTTTTATTGTTTTTGTTAATGTAACTGGTTATTATCCTAAATATCATGATGGTTTTGTGAAATATTTAGGTTCGATATGGGTTTTTTTTTAGTTTTCCCACATCTTTATATGTGAATTATAAATTAAGAAGTGATAATTATTTGATGTGCCCAAAGATATCATGGTCGTCACCGAGTAAATATGTAAAAGATATCAAGCTATGTAATTAATATTATTGTTTGATTGATCTTAGCCATTTTATTTATTCCTTACCGGAAGAGGCATTGTTACTGAATTTTGGAAATTGATTTTCATCAGATGAATTTCGGACAAACTCATGTCACAGGAGGCATAATAATTTGGATAGGAAAACACCTAAAAATCGTAAAATTTATTATCCTCAATGTGTTTTATTTAAGTGGATGACTTACTCATTTATCTTAGAGAATAGAAGTATTTCTGGTAAAAAATGTAATGCTGTATATGTCGCTAACGTTTTTATAATAAATTAATTGATCAACTTATAATTGTTGTTTAATCTCTATTTAATTGATTTTAGTTTAAATAAATTAGTTTATTTATGAAATGGTAACGTAAGAAAATATGCAAGATAAACCTGAACGGTGGAGATATGGATATACGTAATCTCAAAGCTTTTGTTGTGTTAGCTGAAACACTTAATTATCATAAGGCTTCTCGAATATTACATATGTCACAACCTGCGCTGACCAAGAAAATTAATGCACTGGAAGCGGAGTTCGGCGCTCTTTTATTTTCCAGAGGACCAAATGGTACCAGGTTGACTGATTTTGGACAAAAAACTTTTGAGAATGCTCAGAAATTACTAGGTCATTTTGAGCAGTTTCAGATTCAGGTTAATCATGATTTGCAAGACGATTCGCCATATTATCTTTATGTGAGCTCTTGTTTTCCTATTTATGATTCTGGAAAAATGAAAGAGCAGATCTTTTTAGGTAAACGGGAAAAAGTCGTGCTTGTACTCATTGCTGGTCTGACATTTGAGCAGCAAATGAGTCTGCTAAACTCTGGTTTATTACATATTGCGATCGTTCCTTTACCATTAACTTCATCACTTATACCAAAGAAGGTTTTCACTGAAAAACTTGTTTATCTTTTTAAAAAAGGCAGTCATTGGACTCGGAATTTTGCAGAATTAAACACGGAAATAGCATCGTTGTATCAGTTTATTGATTCGGATAAGAATGATATGTTAATTGATTTCACTGATGGTATTAACATATTTTCTATCTATGATAATAGTAATATGAACTTAATATTGAAAACCAATGATATTATGGTAATGACTGAATTGATAATTAAACATAATGGTTTTTCATTAATTCCGCAAAAGGTGATTAGTTCAATTCCATCACAATACTTGAATTTATTAGAAGTGTTAGAAACCGATATGGAGATTGATTTTGGTATCTTATGGAGTCCAGTTATCGATTGTGAATTAATAAATGAAGCAGAGCTATTTTCTTCATTAATTGATAATATGAGAAAGATATAATGTTATTTTTATACCCTTCATCCTTCAAGTTGCTGCTTTGTAGGCTGCTTTCACTTGCCGCCGCGCTGCAATTTGAAATCTATGGGGTATAATATAGTGAAAAGAAGTGATGTTAATAATAATGGATATTTTGGTTTAATGAAATTTAATTATGAATTTTATATTTAGGAATAATATGGGAATATTAGGTGATGTATTGATGTTGTTGAAAAATAAAGCGGATTGATTTCTCCGCTTTATTAAATATTATGGGCGAAAATATTTATCCATTAAATTCATGCATCATTTGTTCTAGTTGTTCCTGAATTTCCATCCATTCTAATTCAGTTTCTTCCAGTTTTGATTTGGCTTGATTTTGTTTTTGTAGAAATTCAGTCAATTCAGTTTTACGGCTGTTATCGTAAATAGCGCTGTCTGAAAGTTGATTTTCTAATGCAACCAGTTCGTCACTCAGTTTCTCCATCTGTTTTTCCAGATGAGTCAACTGTTTGCGTAATGGCTGCGTTTGGTTGCGGAAGTCAGCTTGACGCCGTTTTTGATCTTTTCTCTCTTGAGCACTTTGGCTGGAAGGTTCCTTTTCCTTATTATTACCTTCACGCAATTGCTGATTTTGTTGGCGCTGTTGATCTGTCAGCCAT
The DNA here is from genome assembly GCF_001280945.1 of Photorhabdus heterorhabditis. Lineage (NCBI taxonomy): Bacteria > Pseudomonadati > Pseudomonadota > Gammaproteobacteria > Enterobacterales > Morganellaceae > Photorhabdus > Photorhabdus heterorhabditis. The sequence goes on from NZ_LJCS01000083.1 coordinate 2,399, forward strand.
TGCTGATAATCGTCTAAATCACCATTAAAAGATTCTACCCGGCCATCGTGAACTAAATACAGCTCATCTGTTGTTGAACGTAGTAGATGCCTGTCATGGGAAACCACAACCAGCGCACCATCAAAGTCGATCAACGCTTCTGTTAGTGCTTGACGCATATCCAGGTCGAGATGGTTGGTTGGTTCATCAAGCAACAGAAGATTAGGACGTTGCCAAACCATCAATGCTAAAACCAAACGTGCTTTTTCTCCCCCGGAAAAACGTCCGCTTGGATCAGTAACCTGATCGCCTTTAAAACCAAAGCCACCCAAATAATCCCTGAGTTGCTGTTCTGTTTCTTGTGGCGCAATACGTGCTATATGCTGTAAGGGGGATTCATCAGCTCGTAAATATTCCAATTGATGTTGGGCGAAATATCCCAGTTTGATGCCTTTGGCTAATTCTACTTCTCCATTCTGGGATTTCAGTTCATTAGCTAGCAGTTTAATCAAGGTGGATTTGCCGGCACCGTTACGTCCAAGCAGACCGATGCGCGAACCGGGAACCAAATTCAATTTGATTGAACTTAAAACTGTCCGCTCGCCGTAGCCAGCACTGACTTTTTCCATTTTCAGTAGTGGATTAGGCAGGCTTTCCGGTTTACGGAAACTGAAATGGAATGGATTATCAACATGGGCAGGGGCTATCAGCTCCATCCGTTCCAGCATCTTGATACGGCTCTGAGCTTGTTTGGCTTTACTAGCCTTGGCTCGGAAACGGTCAATATAGCTTTGCAGATGGGCAACTTTCTCCTGCTGGCTCTTATAGAGCGCCTGTTGTTGTGCCAGTTTGGTAGCACGTTGGCGTTCGAAAGAGGAGTAATTACCGCTGTATTCAAACAGAGATTGTTGCTCAATATGGAGGATCTTGTCGGCAACCGGGTCCAGGAAATCCCGATCATGGGAGATAAGGATTAATGTGCCGGGATAGCTTGTCAGCCATTTTTCCAACCAAATAACCGCATCCAGATCAAGGTGGTTAGTGGGTTCGTCAAGCAATAATAAATCAGAGCGGCAGAGTAGTGCTTGGGCCAAATTGAGGCGCATACGCCATCCACCAGAGAACGCACGTACGGGTTGATCAAGCTGTTCTTGAGAGAAACCCAGACCGTGAAGCAGACTGGATGCTCTTGAACGGATAGTCCAGGCTTGAATCGTGTCCAATTGACTGTGTAGATGGGCGATGAGATTGCCATTATTTTTTTCATTGGCTAGCTGCAATTGCTGTTCTAATTGACGGAATTCTCGATCACCATCAATGACATATTCCAGCGCTGGCGTTTCTAGTGCGGGTGTTTCCTGATTCACCCAAGCCAATGCCCAGTTATTGGGAAAAGTAAATGTGCCTGCTTCAGCTTGAAGCTCATCTTTTAGTAATGCGAGTAAGGTAGATTTGCCACAGCCATTTTTCCCTACCAGACCAACTTTCTGTCCGGGATTGATAGTGGCGCTGGCATTGTCCAGCAAAACACGAGTTCCGCGACGAATTTGTAATGAAGAGAAAACAATCATAAGTGTCGTTTGTATATAATATGTTAAATTAGGAATAACGGACAATAAGCGTCCGGTTTTATAACTTTGTGTGCATGGTAACGGAAAATACGTGTTCTGACACGTTCTTGAGGGGGTAATGATGTTACAGCCGCCTAAAGTCCTGCTGCTGTATGCCCATCCAGAGTCACAGGATTCAGTTGCAAACCGCGTTTTGTTACAACCTGTGCTGGATTTAGAGCATGTTACGGTTCACGACTTATACGGAGCTTATCCAGATTTTTTTATTGATGTGCATTATGAACAACAACTGCTGCGTGAGCATCAGGTGATTGTTTTTCAACATCCACTATATACTTACAGTTGTCCTGCTTTATTAAAAGAGTGGATGGATCGTGTGCTGACTCGGGGATTTGCCAGTGGCATTACCGGGTTGGCGTTACAGGGGAAATACTGGCGTTCAGTGATCACAACCGGAGAGCCTGAAGGAGCTTTCCAGCCTGATGGTTATAACCTCTATCCGATGGAAGAGATTCTTCGCCCTTTTGAACAAACCGCATCTATGTGCCGTATGCATTGGCTACCGCCAATAGTGATTTATTGGGCACGTCGTCAAAAACCTGAACTTCTTGCCATCCATGCTAATGCTTATCGTGAGTGGCTCAAATCGCCATTGTCATTCGGAGGGCTATAGCTTATGGAGCATTCAGCGCAACTAAGCGCCAGTATATTATTTTTATTTGCTGCTGTAGTGGCAGTGCCAATCGCACAGAAATTCAGGATTGGTGCAGTATTAGGTTATTTATTGGCAGGGATCGTCCTGGGTCCATGGGGATTGAGCTTTATCAGAGATGTTGATGATATTCTTCATTTCTCTGAGCTTGGGATTGTTTTCCTAATGTTTATCATCGGTCTTGAGCTTAACCCTTCCAAACTCTGGCAGCTCAGGCGATCTATTTTTGGTGTCGGTGCGGCTCAGGTTATTCTGACCGCAGGAGTGCTGGCCGCACTTTTATATCTGACAAATTTTGCATGGCAGGCGGCGGTTATCGGTGGTATCGGTATGGCAATGTCCTCAACGGCAATGGCTTTGCAACTGATGAAAGATAAGGGGATGAACCGCAATGAGGGCGGGCAGCTTGGTTTCTCAGTTTTGCTGTTTCAAGATATCGCGGTGATCCCGGCTTTAGCATTGATCCCACTTCTGGCCGGTGAAACCGCATCCAGTGACTGGTATCGGATCATGCTGAAAATTGCCGCTTTTGCTGGCATGTTGCTGGGTGGCCGTTATCTGTTACGCCCGCTGTTCCGTCTGGTTGTAAGATCCGGAGTACGTGAGGTATTTACTGCGGCAGCATTACTGGTTGTACTCAGCTCGGCGCTGTTTATGGAGGTGCTTGGTTTTTCCATGGCACTGGGGACCTTTATCGCCGGGGTATTATTAGCCGATAGTGAATATCGCCATGAACTGGAAATATCCATTGAACCATTTAAGGGCTTGTTGTTAGGGCTGTTTTTTATTTCGGTAGGGATGTCCTTAAATTTGGGTGTGCTACTGATACATCTGACGGATGTGTTACTTGGTGTGCTGGTTTTGGTCGTCGTAAAGGGTATCGTTCTTTATCTTATCGCGTTGATTTCTGGTTTACGGAATTCATCTCGCTTGCAATTTTCCGGCGTACTTAGCCAGGGCGGAGAATTTGCCTTTGTGTTGTTTTCTGCGGCACTGAGTCAGAATGTTCTTAATAGCGGGCAGATGGCTTTGTTGTTGGTAGTGGTAACACTATCAATGATGACAACGCCGCTGGTGATGCAATTGATAGATGCTATTCTGGCACGCCGTTATAATGCCCAGGATGAGATGGATGAACAGCCATTTGTGGAAGATAATGATCCGCAAGTGATTTTAGTGGGTTTTGGTCGGTTCGGGCAGGTCATCGGCCGTCTTCTGATGGTGAATAAAATCCGCATAACGGTGTTGGAACATGATGTCAGTGTTATCAGTACCATGCGACGTTATGGCTACAAGGTTTATTATGGTGATGCGGCTGAATTAGAATTGCTACGTGCAGCAGGTGCAGATAAAGCCAAGGCGATTGTGATCACTTGTAATGAGCCGGAAAATACCATGATGATTGTTCATTTATGTCAGAAACATTTCCCGAATCTGCATATTATGGCGCGGGCCAGAGGGCGCTTGGAAGCGCATGAACTGCTGCAAAGTGGGGTAGAAAATTTTACTCGTGAAACTTTCTCCAGTGCATTGGAATTGGGCCGTAAAACGCTGGTCGGGTTGGGAATGCATCCGCATAAGGCTTATCGTGCAAAACAACACTTTCAGCGATTAGATATGCGGATGTTGAGAGAACTGATGCCACAGCTACAGGGTGATGTGGCTCACATATCCCGTATAAAAGAGGCGCGGCGAGAATTAGAAGAGTTGTTTGAACGGGAAATGCTGAATGAGCGTCGCCAACCGGATGGTTGGAATGAATATGAATAAGTGGAGCGAATCATGTCAATAAGCCGAAAAAGATTTATTGCTGGTGCTGTCTGTCCCGAATGCCATTCTCAGGACACATTGGCAATGTGGCAGGAAGATCAGGTGGATGTGGTGGAATGCGTCCATTGTGGTCATCAGCAACGCCAGACTGATGATAAAGTAACCTCTCATATCAGAAAGCAAGAGCAGGTTATTGGTATTTTTACACCACAATAATGGTGTGAATTTTAATGCCGGTGAGTACAGGGGCTTAGAATTCCGCTACAATCGGTAAAATTTTTAGACCCACGGGTAGGAGATGTCATGAAAGTAGCAAAAGACTTGGTAGTCAGCTTGGCTTATCAAGTAAGGACGGAAGAGGGTGTTTTAGTTGATGAGTCACCGGTAAGTGCACCGTTGGATTATCTGCATGGCCGTGGTTCGTTGATCAGTGGTTTGGAAAAAGCGCTGGAAGGTCGTGAGGCTGGTGAGAGTTTTGATGTCAGCGTGCAAGCTGATGATGCCTATGGTCAGTATGATGACAATCTGGTTCAACGTGTGCCAAAAGATGTCTTTGTCGGTGTTGATGAACTGGAAGTGGGCATGCGTTTCCTGGCTGATACCGATATGGGACCAGTACCCGTAGAAATCACTGCGGTTGAAGACGAGCATGTTGTGGTTGATGGTAACCATATGCTGGCGGGACAGAACCTGAAATTCAATGTTGAAATTATTGCTATCCGTGAAGCGACTGAAGAAGAACTGGCTCATGGTCATGTTCACGGTGCGCATGGTCACGAGCATGGCGAAGGTGGTTGCTGTGGTGGTCATGACCATAACCATGACGATGGTCATCATCATAATGACGGACACGGATGCTGCGGTGGCGGCGGTTGCCACTGATAAGTGAAGATGGTGTGGTGTTAACGCCTTCATCATTAGCCGTCAATCATAATCGCAGGAAGATATGCATCAGCGATTACAGTAGATAAAGTTCTTACGGAATTCTTTACTGTCGTTGCGAGATTCTTTGCCCCGTACTACGAGTGGTGTGGGGCAATATTCGTGAGTTGGTCTTTCTTTCAAAGAAAGGGGAACTGCAGATGAAAACCCCTTATTGCACCGTAGATGAATGAGGATTTCCAAAATTTACTGCTGTCGATGGTATTCGATATAAGCTCCTGCCGAATAACTGGAAATATTTAACAGGAGAGGCTTATTTATGGGCGTATATACCCGTTATCTTTCAATTCGCTTCTTTAATGGGCTGCATTCACTCACCCCGGTCACCCCGGTCACATAGTTATCTATGCTCCTGGGGATTCGCTCCCTTGCCGTCGCGATCCATCTTGAAATCCATTGGGTATAGATACATCTGCTTGTTGGTAATTGGTGTTTACAAAATCAGTAATGAGGTGGAGGTGTTTCTTCTGACGGTGAAGCCACCATTGACGGCTGAGAGGCTTTCAATCGCTCTGTCATTAACCGCAAATGTTCTCTTAATTTAGCCATTTCCATCTGCTGCTCAGTGACTACCTGATTCAGCTCTTCAATGGTTATTTCCTGAAAGGCAACGCGACTTTCCAATTGTTCAAGTCGTTGTTCAAACTCTGATAGATCCATGATTTTCTCCCATTTCAGGCTGTGTATTATCCGTGTTAGGCTATTTATATTAATTAAGAGTAACTCATTATGCCCAGAATATTCTGTGGAATACGGTTGTTATGAAACCTCTTTTCATTAATGTTGTCTCAATGGTTTTGGGGCACTAGAAGCGGCAAATATTGTGTTGTGCTGCTGTAGGCAGTTATAGTGACTCGATTGCATAATTTTTGCTGATGGTAAATATCCCCCAAAGTTATTGGAGAAACAGATGAAATCATTGTTTAAAGTTACTCTGCTTGCCACTACGCTGGCAGTGGTTTTCAGTGCTCCCCAGGTACTGGCTGCCAAAGCAGATGGTCAAAGTATAGAACTGAATAGCGCATTTAAAACGGAAGATCAGCAAAATGCTTATGCTCTGGGAGCATCTCTAGGGCGTTATATGGAAAACACCTTGAAAGAGCAGAAATCTCTGGGTATTCCATTGGATAAAGATCAGTTGTTGGCGGGGGTGCAAGATGCTTTTAAGGACAAAAGCAAACTGACTGATAGCGAAATTGAAAATACTCTGCGTGCATTTGAAGGCAAAGTGAAGTCTGCGGCTGAAGCTAAAATGGAAAAAGAAGCCAGCGATAATGAAGCTAAGGGTGCTAAATATCGTGAAGAATTCGCTAAGGAAAAAGGGGTCGTCAAGAGCCAAACCGGTCTTTTATATAAAATAGAGAAGGACGGTAGTGGTAAAAAACCTGCGGCAAGTGACACAGTAGTCGTAAACTACAAGGGTTCATTGATTGACGGTAAAGAATTTGATAGCTCATATAAACGTAATGAGCCACTTTCTATTCGTCTGGACGGTGTTATCCCAGGTTGGACAGAAGGTTTGCAGAATGTGAAAAAAGGTGGAAAAATTAAACTGGTTATTCCACCAGAGCTTGCTTATGGTAAAGCTGGTGTCCCAGGTATTCCTGCAAACTCTACATTAGTATTTGATATTGAGTTACTGGATGTGAAAGCGGATACTAAGGCTAAGTAATCTTTTAGCTAAATATTTTTGATGAATTGTGTAGATGAAACCGTTGGTAGAGATTCTGTCAACGGTTTTTTGTTACTGAAAGCTGTGATAGAGGCCAAATGTCTGAGTGGCAATGGCTTGACGATGATGTCATGTGGTTTTAACGTCAATATCTAATGTAAGTGCAAAGATCTTTGACTGAGATCTCTGTTAAGTTGCAACAGTTGAATTTTCACAAGAAATTTTTATAAGTTTATCACGTTGTGTTTTTAGCAAGACGTTGTCTGCGTTTGAAGGATGGTGTATTTAATGTCTAACCCGTTATTATCTGGTGATATCAGTGATATCGACTTACTGGAAAACCAACCGTTTACTGAAACGGATCGCGAAATTTTAAAATCTTATGAAGCCGCAGTTGATGGCTTGGCTATGCTGATTGGTGGGCATTGCGAGATTGTCTTACATTCACTGGAAGATCTTAAATGTTCAGCGGTCAGAATAGCTAATGGAGAACATACCGGCCGTAAAATAGGTTCACCTATCACTGACCTTGCTCTGCGTATGTTGCACGATATTACAGATGAAGATTGTAGTGTATCCAAAGCCTATTTCACCCGGGCGAAAAGTGGTTCATTGATGAAGTCAGTCACGATTGCGATTCGCAACCGGAATCGCAGAGTAATCGGCCTTCTGTGTATTAATATGAACCTTGATGTCCCTTTCTCTGAAATTATTCAAACATTTATTCCAGAGGAAACCCATGATGTCGCTCCAAATGTAAACTTTGCATCATCAGTGGATGATTTGGTTGCACAAACGCTGGAATACACGATCGAAGAAGTTAATATTGATCGCAATGTATCCAATAATGCTAAAAATAGGCAGGTGGTTCTGAATCTCTATGAGAAAGGCATCTTTGATATTAAAGACGCGATTAATCAGGTTGCTGAGCGTCTAAATATTTCTAAACATACGGTTTATCTCTATATTCGCCAGTTTAAAAATGGTGAATGCTTAGGGCCTGAGCGGTAATGTCGTCTCTGTCTTATTGTCTGCTGGTAACGGGGCCTGCATATGGTACCCAACAAGCCAGCAGTGCTTACCAGTTCGCACAAACTTTGATTGAGATGGGACACAAACTCAATACCGTATTTTTTTATCGGGAAGGGGTTTATAACGGCAATCAATTGACTGCACCTGCCAGTGATGAATTCAATTTGGTGAGTGCATGGCAGATGATGGCAACAGAGCATCAGTTTGGCATGCACATTTGTATTGCCGCTGCCCTTCGCCGTGGTGTCCTTGATGCTCAGCAGGCTAATGAATTGAATTTACCCGTAGCAAACTTGGCTGAAGGGTTTGAATTAAGTGGATTGGGAACGCTGGCTGAAGCCATGCTGACCTGCGACCGAGTGGTGCAATTCTGAGAGGCAAAAATGAAAAAAATTGCTTTTGTCTTCACTCAAGCACCTCATGGTAATGCGGGTGGCAGAGAAGGGTTAGATGCATTACTGGCGACTTCGGCATTAACTGAACATATCGGTGTATTTTTTATTTCTGACGGTGTATTCCAACTGTTACCGGATCAGCGACCTGACAGAGTACTTGCCAGAAACTATATCGCTACTTTTAAGGTTTTGCCTTTGTACGATATTGAAGCATGTTATTTGAGCCAGGAGGACCTGATCACGCGTGGATTAAGCTCGGCTAACCGTTTTATTCTGGATGTGGAAGTGATACCAGCAGAAACAGTTCGCGAGAAACTGGTTGGCTATGATGTTGTGCTGACATTTTAAGCTATTGGAAGGACAATGATATGTTATATACTATTGGCCGATCGCCTTATCAATGTGACTTCAATGCGATATTCAATCTGCTTGCTGGTGGTGATGATATACTGTTTATTCAGGATGGTGTATTAGCAGGAATTGAGAACAATTGTTATCTTCCGGCGTTGATCAGCAGTGGTGTTACATTGTATGCGCTGAAAGAAGATATTGAGGCGCGGGGGTTGGTAGGTCAGGTTTCAGACAAAGTGCAAGTGATCAATTATACTGACTTTGTTAACCTGACAGTAAAACACCATCAACAATTCGCTTGGTAGTCAGAGAAACACTGTATATTTCTTGACACCCCGGCGAGTCAGCCATAAAATTCCGCGTCCTCGTGTTTTGCCGTCAGGGCAGACAAGAGATTTAATCCGTGTTTACGAAGCAAAAAAACCAGGAGTTTTTTTAATAATGGCAACTATTAACCAGCTGGTGCGCAAACCCCGTAGCATGAAGGTTGCAAAAAGCAATGTTCCTGCTCTGGAAGCTTGCCCGCAGAAGCGTGGCGTATGTACTCGCGTATATACCACTACCCCTAAAAAACCAAACTCCGCACTGCGTAAAGTATGTCGTGTGCGTTTGACTAACGGTTACGAAGTTTCTTCCTACATCGGTGGTGAAGGCCACAACTTGCAGGAACACTCCGTAATTCTGATCCGTGGCGGTCGTGTTAAAGACTTGCCAGGTGTGCGTTACCACACTGTTCGCGGTGCACTGGACTGTTCCGGTGTTAAAGACCGTAAACAAGGTCGTTCTAAGTACGGTGTGAAGAAGCCAAAGGCTTAATGGTTCTCCGTTAAGTAAGGCCAAACATTTTCACTTTAATGTCAAAATAAACTCGTAGAGTTTTGGACAACCCTGAATTCGAAACGGAGTATTTCCATGCCACGTCGTCGTGTAATTGGTCAACGTAAAATCCTGCCAGATCCAAAGTTCGGATCTGAATTACTGGCCAAATTTGTTAATATCCTGATGGTAGATGGTAAAAAATCTACTGCAGAAGCAATTGTATATAGTGCGCTTGAGACCCTGGCTCAGCGTTCTGGTAAAGAACATCTGGAAGCATTTGAGCTCGCACTGGATAACGTGCGTCCAACCGTGGAAGTAAAATCCCGCCGTGTTGGTGGTTCTACTTATCAGGTTCCAGTTGAAGTTCGTCCGGTTCGTCGTAATGCTTTGGCAATGCGTTGGATCGTTGATGCTGCTCGTAAACGCGGTGATAAGTCTATGGCCCTGCGCCTGGCGAACGAATTATCTGATGCAGCTGAGAACAAAGGTTCTGCTGTGAAGAAACGTGAAGACGTTCACCGTATGGCAGAAGCTAACAAGGCGTTCGCACACTACCGTTGGTAATCCTATCGTAGTGATGATGCCCTGGGCGGCTATTCTGCCGCCCAGATTTAAATTGAACGTCCTAGGAATAGAGGAATCAAATGGCTCGTACAACACCCATTGCACGTTACCGTAACATCGGTATCAGTGCACACATCGACGCCGGTAAAACCACCACTACCGAACGTATTCTGTTCTACACTGGTGTAAACCATAAGATCGGTGAAGTTCATGATGGCGCTGCTACTATGGACTGGATGGAACAGGAGCAGGAGCGTGGTATTACCATCACTTCTGCTGCGACAACTGCTTTCTGGTCAGGTATGGCTAAGCAGTTTGATGCGCATCGTATCAACATCATCGACACCCCAGGCCACGTTGACTTCACCATCGAAGTAGAACGTTCCATGCGTGTTCTTGACGGTGCCGTAATGGTTTACTGTGCGGTTGGTGGTGTTCAGCCACAGTCTGAAACCGTATGGCGTCAGGCGAATAAATATAAAGTTCCACGTATCGCGTTCGTTAACAAAATGGACCGTATGGGCGCGAATTTCTTACGCGTTGTTGAGCAGATCAAAACTCGTTTGGCTGCAAACCCAGTGCCTCTACAATTGGCAATTGGTGCCGAAGACGTTTTCACCGGTGTTGTTGACCTGGTGAAAATGAAAGCTATCAATTGGAACGATGAAGATCAGGGAACTACCTTCACTTATGAAGATATTCCAGCTGATATGCAGGATCTGGCTGAAGAATGGCGTAATAACCTGGTTGAAGCCGCGGCAGAAGCATCAGAAGAACTGATGGAAAAATATCTGGGCGGTGAAGAGCTGACTGAAGAAGAGATCAAAGCTGGTTTGCGTCATCGTGTTATGACTAACGAAATCATCTTGGTTACCTGTGGTTCCGCATTTAAGAACAAAGGTGTTCAGGCAATGTTGGATGCTGTTATTGAGTATCTGCCTGCGCCAACTGATGTTGAATCCATTAAAGGTCTTCTGCCAGATGGTAAAGATACCCCGGCAGAGCGTCATTCTGACGATAACGAACCGTTCTCGGCACTGGCGTTTAAAATCGCTACTGACCCATTCGTTGGTAACCTGACCTTCTTCCGTGTCTACTCTGGGGTCGTTAATTCCGGTGATACCGTTCTTAACCCAGTGAAAGACAAAAAAGAGCGTTTCGGCCGTATCGTTCAGATGCATGCTAACAAACGTGAAGAGATCAAAGAAGTTCGCGCAGGCGATATCGCCGCTGCGATCGGTCTGAAAGACGTGACAACAGGTGATACTCTGTGTGATATCAGCGCACCAATCATTCTGGAGCGTATGGAATTCCCAGAGCCAGTAATCTCTGTTGCTATTGAGCCAAAAACTAAAGCTGATCAGGAAAAAATGGGTATTGCTTTAGGCCGTTTGGCGCAGGAAGATCCATCATTCCGTGTGTCTACCGATGAAGAATCTGGTCAGACGATTATTGCTGGTATGGGTGAGCTTCATCTTGATGTTCTGGTTGACCGTATGCGTCGTGAGTTCAAAGTTGAAGCGAACGTAGGTAAACCTCAGGTTGCTTATCGTGAAACCATCCGTTCTACTGTTGAACAAGAAGGTAAATTTGTTCGTCAGTCTGGTGGTCGTGGTCAATTTGGTCATGTATGGCTGCGCATTGAGCCAATGGAGTCAGGTGGCAAAGGCTACGAATTCGCTAACGAAATCGTTGGTGGTGTTGTTCCTAAAGAATATATCCCTGCGGTAGATAAGGGTATTCAGGAACAAATGAAAAATGGTGTTCTGGCCGGTTACCCGATTGTTGACGTTAAAGTTGCATTGTTCGATGGTTCTTACCACGAAGTTGACTCTTCAGAAATGGCGTTCAAAATCGCAGGTTCTATGGGCTTCAAAGAAGGCTTCATGAAAGCGAAACCCGTTCTGCTGGAACCTATCATGAAAGTTGAAGTTGAAACTCCAGAAGACTACATGGGTGACGTTATCGGTGACTTGAACCGTCGTCGTGGTATGATCGACGGTATGGAAGATATTGCTACCGGTAAAACCGTACGTGCTCAGGTACCATTATCTGAAATGTTTGGTTATGCTACTGACCTGCGTTCTCAGACCCAAGGTCGTGCTTCTTACTCCATGGAGTTCCTGAAGTACAATGAAGCGCCGAGCAACGTCGCTCAGGCTATTATCGAAGCTCGTAAAGCTAAATAAGTTTTTCGGGTTTAATATCTAGATTCAGCTCCCTCCCAAATAATGAGGGAGCGATACTAAGGAATAGAGTCGTGTCTAAAGAAAAATTTGAACGTACAAAACCGCACGTTAACGTTGGTACTATCGGCCACGTTGACCATGGTAAAACTACCCTGACTGCTGCAATTACTACTGTACTGGCTAAAACCTACGGTGGTAACGCTCGTGCATTCG
>NZ_LJCS01000084.1:0-14521 GCF_001280945.1 Photorhabdus heterorhabditis
TGGTAAACCGATTAAATAATCGCCCCAGAAAAACACGGGGAGGGAAAACACCGAATGAATTATTTAAAGGAATACGAACATGTTTACTTCCGGATTAACGATGTTGCACTTATTATGTGAATCCAAGTTAGTTAAGAATTAGTTATATTACTTATAATTTTTTCTGAATTATGAAGGTATCTTATAATTGTGCTTCCTTGCTATTTTGATAGCGAGGATTTGCTACAATCCGCCATCAGGTTTATTCTCAGATAACAGGAACATAATGTCTCAACAACAAAGTATTCCCCGGAAGCCAATAGCGCAACATTTACGCCGTGAATTAAAAGCGCGGCATTTGGCAATGATTGCTATTGGTGGATCAATAGGCACGGGGCTATTCGTGGCTTCAGGTGTGACGGTTTCACAGGTCGGGCCAGGTGGAGCATTACTTTCCTATGCGTTGATTGGCCTGATGATCTACTTCCTGATGACCAGTCTGGGAGAGCTGGCTGCTTATATGCCTGTTTCTGGTTCTTTTTCAACTTATGGCTCCAAATATGTTGAAGAAGGATTTGGTTTCGCCCTTGGTTGGAATTATTGGTACAACTGGGCGGTGGCTATCGCGGTGGATTTGGTGGCTGCTCAGTTGGTTATGGGTTATTGGTTGCCGGATGTGCCAGGTTGGGTTTGGAGTGCGTTGTTTCTTACATTGGTTTTTTTACTGAATTTTATTTCAGTGAAAGGTTTTGGTGAAGCTGAATACTGGTTTTCTTTGATTAAAGTTACCACGATTATTGTCTTTATTGTGGTCGGAATATTAATGATAACCGGTATTATGAAAGGTACAGAAGGTGCTGGATGGCATAATTGGACTATTGGTGATGCCCCTTTTGCCGGTGGTTTCTCTGCTATGATTGGTGTAGCAATGATAGTTGGATTTTCTTTCCAGGGAGTCGAACTTATTGGCATTACGGCGGGTGAGTCCAAAGATCCCGCGAAGAATGTTCCTCGTGCAGTACGTAAAGTATTCTGGCGTATTCTGTTGTTCTATATTTTTGCTATTCTGATTATTAGCCTGATCATTCCTTATACTGATCCAAATTTGCTACGTAATGATGTCGGGGATATTAGCGTTAGTCCGTTTACGTTGGTATTTGAAAATGCCGGTTTATTATCAGCGGCGGCTGTGATGAATGCCGTTATTTTAACGGCGGTATTATCTGCGGGTAATTCAGGAATGTATGCATCTACTCGTATGCTGTTCACATTGGCAAAAGAGGGCAAAGCGCCAAAGATTTTTGGTAAATTATCTCAAGGTGGTGTGCCGCGCAATGCTTTGTATGCAACAACGGTTGTTGCTGCTTTGTGTTTCCTCAGTTCAATGTACGGTAATCAGACAGTGTATCTGTGGTTGTTGAATACCTCTGGGATGACTGGTTTTATTGCATGGTTAGGGATTGCTATCAGTCATTATCGTTTCCGCCGTGGTTATGTAGCTCAGGGATTGGATCTAAATAAGTTACCTTATCGTTCAGGGTTTTTCCCGGTTGGCCCGATCTTTGCGTTTATTCTCTGTCTGACCATTACATTAGGACAGAATTATCAGGCGTTTCTGCAAGACAAAGTTGACTGGTATGGTGTAACCGCAACTTATGTTGGTATTCCATTATTCCTATTGATTTGGTTTGGTTATAAATTAGCAAAGAAAACCCGTTTTATTAAATATAGCGAGATGGAATTTCCTGATATCCCCAATAAATGAATTTGATCACGTTGAATAATAATTAACAGGCTGGTAGGGTCTTTGGAAAGACGTAAACCGGCCTGATTTTGCAGTATTTCAATGCGATTCATGATCAATTTATTATTATCTTAACGTTTTGTTCTATTATGGTTAAATAGCTATTGACAGGAAACCAGCAGAAAACGCTCATTTTTGTAACTAAATAGACGTTTTTTTATTTTTCATGCAGTTGGTCGTATAACTTAGTCATGTTATTTCCAAAATCTCTGTGAATCACATTGATAATTATTCTCGTTTGCTTTATTGTTAGCGCCATTATTATTAATATGAAAGAGGCTAACAAAGTGAAATTTGTATCTCGATCTATTGCAAAGAGTATCAATATCAGCCTGTTGGCGGGTTCGGCAGTAATGGCAAGCTTCGCATCATGGGCTGAAACGGTTACTGATGTAGTTGGCCGTACTGTTGACGTTCCTGAGAATGTAAACCGTATTTTGTTGGGTGAAGGTCGTTTGTTCCACGCTGTCGCTTTACTTGAAGGGGATAAACCACTGGCTCGTATCGCGGGTTGGCAAGGTGATTTTCGCAAACTGGACCCACAATCCTATGCCATCTATAAAGCTAAATTCCCTGAGATTGACAAAGTTCCTTTGATTGGTGATACCAGTGCTGACAGTGTTAGTTCTGAAAAAGTATTAACTCTCAATCCAGATATTGCTATTTTTGGCTTGTCTGGTCATGGTCCGGGTAAGAACAGTGAATTGGTTGCTCAGCTTGAAAAAGCAGGCGTTCCAGTTGTGTTTGTTGACTTCCGCACCGATCCACTAAAAAATACGCTGCCAAGCATTCGTATGCTGGGTAAAGTATTGCACCGTGAAAAAGAAGCAACAGAATATGCTGATTTCTACGAGAAGAATATAAAACTAGTAACGGAAATCACCAATAAGATCCCGGAAGAGAAAAAGCCAGCTGTATTTATTGACCTAAGAGCGGGTGCTTTTGAAGACTGCTGTGCTACTGCAGGTAATGGTAATATGGGTAATTTTATCGATCTGGCGGGTGGTAAAAACATTGCTAAAGATGTGCTACCAGGTGCACTTGGTAATATGAATCTCGAAAAGATTATTGCAACTGATCCTTATATTTACATTGCCAGTGGTGCAAAAGCGTCAGACAGTAATGAACCTGGTGTAAAACTGGGCGCGCAAGCTACACCTGAGCTGGCAAGAGCTAGCCTGAAAAAAATAACTGATCGCAAAGGTATCAGCTCTTTGACTGCGGTTAAAGAGGGTAGAGACTATGCTATTTGGCATAATTATTATAATTCTCCATATAACGTAATAGTCGCGCAGGTATTTGCTAAGTGGTTCTATCCTGAACAATTTGCAGATTTAGATCCACAAAAAACACTGAATGAATTACACAGTAAATTCCTGGCAGTTGAACCATTAGGTGTTTATTGGATCAGTGAGAAGTAATCAGTAAGACAGGTAACAGAAATAATGAGTGTCACTACCGAGCCTATGCCAACGGTGAAACAACAATCAAATAACAGCGGTGTAAAAGCCCATTACCAATATATTTTACGCCGCCGTATCGTGATGATGGTGTCCATCTTCTTGGTTATCGGTGCTTCCGTGGTATTAGATTTTACTATAGGGCCATCAGGTTTATCTTTGCAGTCTCTCTGGCAGACTTTAGTATCACCAGATAGTGTAGATGCGGGTACACGGGTGATTGTTTGGGATATTCGTTTGCCATACGCTCTGATGGCGGTAGTGATTGGCCTGTCTCTTGGGCTGGCTGGCGCTGAAATGCAGACGATTCTGAATAACCCATTGGCAAGTCCTTTCACGTTAGGGGTTTCTCAGGCGGCTGCATTTGGTGCTGCGTTGGCTATCGTGTCAGGTATTGGTATTCCGGGCGTGCCTGACCAGTGGTTTATCTCTGCGAATGCCTTTATTTTTGCTTTGCTGGCAGCGTTGGTGCTGGATGGCGTTACTCGTTGGACACGGGCTGCCACTTCTTCTGGCGTGGTGTTGTTTGGTATTGCGATATACTTTACTTTTGACGCATTGGTTTCCATGATGCAGTTTATCGCAACTGAAGATACCCTTCAGGGGCTGGTACTCTGGACAATGGGTAGCCTTGCCAGAGCAACCTGGATAAAACTGGGTGTTATGTTGCTGGTATTTGCAGTTATTTTTCCGATTTCAATGATGAATGTTTGGAAATTGACAGCGTTGCGTTTGGGTGAAGATCGGGCCATCAGTTTTGGTATTGATGTTCGTCGCCTGCGCTTGGGTACATTATTGCGTATCAGTATTCTTTCCGCCTTAGCAGTTGCATTTGTCGGACCAATTGCCTTTATCGGTTTGATTGCGCCCCATATTGCTCGTATGATATTTGGTGAAGATCACCGCTTCTATTTGCCTGCCAGTGCATTAATTGGTGCATTAGTACTGTCTTTGACGTCGATTGTCTCGAAGAACTTGATCCCAGGTGTCATTATTCCGGTCGGGATTGTTACTGCATTGGTTGGGGTTCCATTCTTCCTTAGTATAATTTTGCGTTACAGGGGGAATGTATGAAGCAAGGGTTAACTATCAGCAATTTTTCTGCTGGCTATCCGAAAAATCCGGTAATTGAAAATCTAAATGTCGCGCCATTGCCTCGCGGGAAAATTACAGTACTGTTGGGACCAAATGGCAGCGGTAAATCAACACTCCTGCGTTCGCTGGCTGGCTTAAATCGCGCCAGTGGGCAGCTCTGGCTTGATGGTCAGGATTTGATGAAAATGAATTTTGCGAAGAGGGCGGAAAATGTGGTTTATTTGCCACAAAGTTTACCTGCTGGCGTTCATTTACATGTGTTGGAATCGATTATTGTTGCTCAACGTGCATCCGGTGGACATCATTCTGAAACCAGTGAAGAAGAAGTGATGTCTTTATTAGGTCAGCTGGGGATTGAACATCTGGCATTATGTTATTTAGATCAATTATCTGGTGGTCAAAAACAGTTAGTCGGATTGGCACAATCGCTAATTCGTAAGCCGACATTATTATTATTAGATGAACCACTTAGTGCATTGGATTTAAATTATCAATATCACGTAATGGAATTGGTTGCACAAGAAACACGCCACCGTAATATTATTACTGTAGTGGTCGTGCATGATATTAATATTGCTTTGCGTCATGGTAATTATACATTAATGTTGCAAAAAGGTAATTTAATTGCCGAAGGAATTCCTGAACAGGTTATTACGCCGGATAGCTTAGCACAGGTTTATGGTGTTAGAGGCAGGATTGAACACTGTTCTCAGGGTGTTCCACAGGTATTAATTGATGGGTTGGTTTCTCGGTTAGAACCTATTCTATAACCTATAGATTTCAAGATGCATCGAGACGGCAAGGGAGAGAATCCCCGGGAGCATAGATAACACTGTGACCGGGGTGAGAGAGTGCAGCCAACAAAGAGGCAACTTGAAAGATAACAGGTATATAACCTTGTTACAGGATTAAATCATGGACATGGATAGTGCATAGAAACGAGAGCGTACATGGTAATAAGTAAGGAATAGGTTTTTCCGCTCGTAATAAAGTACGTTTAAAGGCTGTCGTTTTTGTCTGAATAATACCCATGTCCACTCTTTATTATTACAAAGAGTGGGTGATAAAATAATTGAATAATATAGATTATTTGAATTAATAGAGAATATTGGCTTATATTTTATAGTAATAATATGTAAGAAAGTCGAATAAAACAAAATAATAAAACCACACAGGGATGAGTGTTTTATCCCTGCTATTTGGGCATATGTTAATTATCCATTTTATAAATTAATAAAACATAATTATACCCAATAGATTTTAAGATGCATCGCGACGGCAAGGGAGCGAATCCCCGGGAGCATAGATAACTATGTGACCGGGGTGAGTGAGTGCAGCCAACAAAGAAGCAACTTGAAAGATGCGGGTATATATTTCTTGGAGAATTGGGAATGAGTGTTTTTAATAAAAGAAAAATCGCGTTAGGGGTTATTGCTGCAATTTCATCTGGCTCTGTTTTTGCGGCCAGTGACAATAATGACACCATTGTTGTGACTACAGCATCAGGCTTCCAACAGAAGATTGAAGATGCACCAGCGTCTATTTCTGTGGTGAGCCGTGAACAATTAGAAACCAAGGCTTATCGTGATGTGACTGATGCCCTGAAAGATGTGCCAGGGGTCGTTGTAACGGGAGGTGGTAGCAGCAGTGATATCAGTATTCGTGGTATGGCGCCTAAATACACCATGATTCTGATTGATGGTAAGCGTATTGATACCCGTAATACCCGCCCAAACAGTGACGGCTCTGGTATTGAGCAGGGGTGGTTGCCACCTCTGGCGGCGATCGAGCGGATCGAAGTGGTGCGTGGGCCGATGTCTTCTCTTTATGGTTCTGATGCAATGGGTGGGGTTATCAATGTCATCACTCGTAAGGCGCAAAAAGAGTGGAAAACTAGCTTGCGCGCTGATACTACTTTGACTGAGCGTAAAAATTCGGGTAACAGTTATCAGAGTAGCATTTATACAGCAGGCCCGATAATTGATGGCCTATTGGGATTAAAAGTGCATGGCCTGTATTCTCACCGTAACGAAGATAAATTCATTGGCGGCTTTAAAGAGCAAGAAATGCGTAACGGTTCAGTCATTTTTTCTCTGACACCTGATGATAAAAATACTTTTGATTTCGAAGCGGGTCGTTATGAGCAGGATCGCAATACTACTAGAGGTAAATCGTCTCGTGGTGACTCAGAGAACAGAGATTATAATCGTAACAATTACTCTATTTTGCATAATGGTATTTATGATTTCGGTACCATGACTTCATACATCCAACATGATGATTCACGTAATCCAGGGCGTGACATGAAGTACCAAGATACAGTATTTAACAACCAAACTGTTTTCCGTTTCGATGATCATACTCTGAGTGTGGGGGGGCAATATCGCCATGAAAACTTACATGGTGGTGACAATCTATTAGCGTCCGCTAATGGTATGGATAAATTGACTCGCTGGAGTTGGGCTCTATTTGCTGAAGATGAATGGCAAATGACCAATGATTTTGCCCTGACTAGTGGTATCCGTATGGATAAGGACGAGAATTTTGGGAGTCATTGGACACCTCGTCTGTATGGAGTATGGCATGCCGATGAACAATGGACGATTAAAGGTGGTGTATCTACTGGTTACCGTTCTCCTGATTTACGTCATTCCACATCAGATTGGGGGCAAGTTACAGGAGGAAGCCCTAAAACTATTAATGGATTTAGAGAAAAGCCAGGAATTATTGTTGGCGACCCAGACTTAAAACCAGAAAAGAGTTTTGGCCAAGAGATCGGTGTTATTTGGAATAATCAAGAAAACCTTGATGTCGGTTTGACAATATTTAATACAGAATTTAAAGATAAGATCACTGAAATTAGTCGCTGCGCTGATCCAAGTGGTGGGAAAGATAAAAAGTGTAAAATTGATGATAATGTTTATAAATTTATTAATGACCGCATTAACGTAGATAAAGCCAATATACGCGGTGTAGAAGCGACTATAAACTGGGATATCGTTGAAAACTGGTCATTGTCTGCGAACTATACTTATACAGAGTCAGAACAGAAAAGTGGGAAAAACAAAGGAAAACCTTTGAATAAAATGCCTAAACACATGGCGAATGCGACTCTGAACTGGCAAACTTTACCGGAAATGCAAACCTGGACCCGGATAAACTTCCGCGGCAAAACCTCAGATTATTTAGGGCGTGGTGATAGTATGAAGGAAGGAGCTCCGTCCTACGCCTTTGTGGATATCGGAGCCAGCTATAATTTAACCAAGGAATTGCGCGTGTTAGGTGGAGTGTACAACGTATTTGATAAACGCGTTACTCAAGAAAATTATGAAGTGCAACTGGATGGCCGTCGCTATAACATCGGTCTTACTTACGACTTCTGATAAATAATTCTTATTAAATGTTTGTTAACCCCCTTGCCTGTTTTTGGCAGGGGGTTTTGTTTTTTGCTTAACCCTAAAAACTGGATAGTAATTCGTTTTGTGTTGTGCTAAAACTTGGCACATGTCAAAAGAATGTATATGACATGGTTAAATTCCATAGCGTAATCAATATGTGTGGTAAAAAATAATGAACTTTTAGTGCGGCGAGTATTGCTATTTTAGGTCTTCAAGTGCAGAATTCGCCCACTGGAAAATAACTGATGCGTTTATATGTGTCGGTTATTTTTTTTGCTTTGACTTATTTTTTACTATACCCAATAGATTTCAATTTGCAGCGCGGCGGCAAGTGAACGCAGCCAACAAAGCAGTAGCTTGAAAGATGAAGGGTATATACCAAGAGGCCGGACTCTGAGCCGGATAGATAATTGGCCCACGTGCAACCAGAACGAGAATCGGTTGCCGTAATGAGGAACGCTAATATGGAGCAATTATTCTCTATCGCACTTGTGCCAATCGGCGCATGCTGCTGCATCGATGACTATGGAGCATTGCGCTCTATGTACAATCCAGCCTCTAACTCCACTGTCTATTCTGCCTATAGGCAGAAGCGAAGTCTTCCCAGTAACTGTCGATTAAGTAGTGATAAAACACGAATCGGAGTTATGGGAGGTTTCGCTCATGTCGCATAATACTGCAATCTCAATTGGCACCAACCAAACTGGTGCGAACAATCGTGTTCAACTCAGAAAAACACTGACCTTAGTTCAGGTGGTGATGATGGGCCTTGCTTATCTGCAACCTATGACTATCTTTGATACTTTTGGCATTGTTTCTGGTTTGACTGACGGTCATGTAGCAACATCTTATGCTATTGCTTTGATCGCAATTCTGTTTACTGCCTTAAGCTATGGGAAATTAGTAAAACGCTTCCCATCTGCTGGGTCTGCATATACTTATGCACAAAAATCCATAAGCCCACATGTTGGTTTTATGGTAGGTTGGTCGTCGCTACTGGACTATCTGTTCATGCCGATGATTAACATCTTGTTGGCGAAAATTTATCTTCAGGCCATCTTTCCTGGTGTAGAGCCATGGATATTCGTTGTGGGTTTGGCATTATTGATGACAGCCTTTAACCTGCGTGGTATCAACGTTGTTGCTAATCTCAACACCGGCATTGTTATTGTTCAGGTTGCAATAATGGTGGTATTTGTGGGTTTGTTGATCCACGGCGTATACAATGGGGAAGGTACAGGAACTTTATGGAGTGTAAGACCTTTTGCCTCTGAAGATGCCCATTTAATCCCGATGATTACTGGGGCAACGATTTTGTGTTTTTCATTCCTTGGGTTTGATGGCATTAGTTCGTTGTCCGAAGAGACGCCGAATGCAGGCAAAGTGATCCCGAAAGCGATCTTCCTGACAGCATTAATCGGTGGCGTTATCTTTATTATAGTTTCTTATTTCTTACAGCTCTATTTTCCTGATATCTCCCGGTTCAAGAACCCGGATGAATCTCAGCCAGAAATTATGCTGTATGTAGCGGGTACTTTATTCCAGTCCATTATTCTGGTGTTCTCTTGTGTCACTGTTTTGGCCTCTGGTATGGCATCCCACGCAGGTGTTTCGCGTTTGCTCTATGTCATGGGGCGCGATGGCGTATTTCCTGAGAAAATATTTGGCTATGTTCATCCAAAATGGCGGACTCCGGCAATCAACGTATTGTTGGTAGGTATCGTAGCACTGTCTGCTATTACCTTTGATTTGGTGACTGCAACAGCTCTGATTAACTTTGGGGCGCTGATAGCGTTCACCTTTGTAAATTTATCGGTTATCTCTCAGTTCTATATCCGTGAACGTCGTAACCGTACATTGAAAGATACAATCAACTTCTTGGTATTGCCTGTGGTTGGTGCCTGCACTGTTGGGGTGTTGTGGATGAACCTGGAACAAAGCTCTATGGAGTTGGGTTTAACTTGGGGAGCAATTGGTCTGGTTTATATGGTATTCCTGACCCGTCGTTTCCGTCAGCCGATGCCTCAGTGTTCTGAAATGATTTGATATCCGGTTTGAAAAAGAAAACGGTACCAATGGTACCGTTTTTTTTCATATTTCCAGTTTGTCGTAATAATGCAGAAGAAGGATCTTAGGAAAGAAAACAGCGAGGTAGCTTGCAGATAAGAAAAATTCCGGCGGTAAATAAAGAAAAACAATCTATGCTCTGAGAGGTAATTTACTATTAAGGAAGCGTCTATGAATGATGCACAGACCTCTCAAAATCAGCAATTCATTACTATACTGACTAATATTGTTGGTAAATCTCATATCCTGACTGCCCCCCACAAAACTGAACGCTACCGTAAAGGTTTTCGCTCGGGCCAAGGTGATGCTTTGGCCGTAATATTTCCCGGTTCATTGGTAGAACAGTGGCGTGTGTTTAAAGCCTGTGTTGAAGCAGATAAGATCATCTTGATGCAGGCGGCTAATACCGGTGTGACCGAAGGTTCTACTCCGAGTGGTAATGATTATGACCGTGACATAGTGATCATCAGCACGTTGCGCATGAATAAGATCCAAATCCTGAGACAGTATAACCAGGTAGTCGCACTGCCGGGCAGTACCTTGTGGCAACTTGAACGTGCGTTAAAACCGTTGGGACGTGAACCTCATTCGGTCATCGGTTCTTCCTGCATTGGGGCTTCTGTAATTGGTGGTATCTGTAATAATTCAGGTGGCTCTCTGGTTCATCGTGGTCCAGCCTACACTGAAATGGCCTTATATGGGCGAGTGAACAAGAACGGTAAGCCAGAATTGATTAATCATCTGGGTATCTACTTGGGAGAAACACCGGAAGAGATCCTCTCTTGTCTGGAAGAACAGCGTTATAGTGACCAGGATATAGAACAAGGTCAGCATAAAGCATCTGATTATGAGTATGCCCAACGTGTGCGTGACGTAGATGCCGATACACCATCTCGTTTCAACTCTGATGAACGTCGTTTGTTCGAAGCGTCGGGTTGTGCAGGTAAGTTGGTCGTATTTGCTGTCCGGCTCGATACTTTTCCAGCCGAATCTTTGTCTCAGGTATTTTATATCGGTACCAACCACACTGACGTGTTGACAGAATTACGTCGCCATATATTAGCCAATTTTCGTAATTTGCCGGTGGCGGGTGAATATATGCATCGGGATATTTTCGATATCGCAGAAATTTACGGTAAAGATGCTTTTATCATGATTGATAAGCTTGGTACGGATAAAATGCCGACCTATTTTACGTTGAAAGGGCGAATGGACGCTATTTTCAATAAGGTTCCATTTTTACCTTCCCATCTTATTGATCGCATGATGCAAGAGTTGAGTCGTTTATTTCCGTCGCATTTACCTAACCGTTTGAAAGAGTATCGAAATCGCTTTGAGCACCATTTGATATTAAAGATGTCGGGTGATGGGGTTGAGGAAGCTAGAAATTGGCTAAAGAGTTATTTCAGCCAAGCAGAGGGGGCATTCTTTGCCTGTACGACGGAGGAAGGAGTTAAAGCATTCCTGCATCGTTTTTCCGCTGCCGGCGCAGCGATCCGTTATCAAGCCGTACATAGTAACCAAGTGGAAAATATCCTTTCGCTTGATATTGCTTTGCGTCGGAATGATCGAAAATGGTTTGAGCAGTTACCGCCAGAGGTTGATGATGTATTAGTGCATAAACTTTATTGCGGGCATTTTATGTGCCATGTATTCCATCATGATTACATTGTAAAAAAGGGTGTGGATATACATGCACTAAAAGAAAGAATGATAGAACTCCTTGATCAGCGTGGTGCAGAATATCCCGCAGAACACAATGTGGGCCATCAATATCAAGCTAAGCCTCAGCTGAAGAATTTCTATCGGATGACTGATCCTACTAATACTCTCAATCCAGGAGTTGGGAAAACGTCTAAGCTGAAAAATTGGGGGGAAGAATCTTAATGCCAGTATTCTCAACATCATGGCAGTACTAAGAAGATGTGAGTCTGTAAGCATTACCCCATTTAGGAAGAAGGCGAGCATATATGACTCGCCGTTCTATGATTATTCAGCCAGTTTCACTGCATATTCCATCAGGGCCTTAAGTTGACGGCATTTTTCTTCATTGCTTTGGTATTCAATAAAAAGTTGCTCAATGATAAAGATATATTCACTAAGTTTATCTTGGGTTAATGCATCTTGACGATGGCGTAGCCAGCTCTGTTGTTCATCATAAGTCAGAGTAGAAGGGTAATTTCTGGCACGATAGCGGAATAATAGCGTTTTAATGCGCGGGTCCTGGAAAGTCAGGTCTAAAGCAGGTAAATTCTGCGGTTGTGTTTCACGGATAATATTCATTGCTGCTTTATCTGCATCACTAAAGAAACCGTCATACAGCTTAGCGTCAACATTATCTGATTCAGGGAAAGATTCAGCCTGAACAAACAGTTCGACAACTTTTTCTCTGATTTGTGGATTATTGCGTAGAATCGCCAGATTTTTCTCACAATGATCACGATCTAACCCAAGACGTTCAGCGTCTTCTGTTCGTAAAGTATTATCAGGTGCGATTATCGGGCACTTATTAACATGGACCAGCTTAACAGGGACTGGTAGCTGATCTGGCTGCAATTCATCATGGCGGGTATACAGACGTTCACGTAAAGCATCTGCATCCAGTTCCAGCAATGGTGAAATATCTCCAGTCAGATCACACATGATAACGGCATTTCGGTTTATCGGATGCCATGCAAGAGGTGCTACCAGACTGGTATTGCTACGGGCAGCGCCAAACATCCCGGAGACATGAACTAGCGGTTTCATTTGTGGGATATCAATGAGATTGCTGATTTTCTGTTTATTTCTTAGCTGAAAGAAATAATTGAACATCCGTGGTTGTGCTGCTTTAAGCAGTTTTGCCATTGCAATTGTAGCGTAAACATCGGACATAGCATCGTGAGCATGCGAATGCTCAATACCATTTGCCTTGGTCAGATGCTCCAGTTTAAAGCTGGGCAGACCATCGTCATTTTTGGGCCAGATAATACCTTCGGGGCGCAGGGCATAACAGGCACGCAATACATCAAGTAAATCCCAACGGGAATTACCTTTTTGCCAGCTATAAGCGTATGGATCATAAAAATTGCGGTAAAAAATATTCCGGCTGACTTCATCATCAAACCGGATATTGTTATAACCGAGGATACAACTATTAGGCACACTGAATACATTATGAATTTGTCGGGCAAATTCCGCTTCGTTGACACCTTTTTCCAATGCAATCTGAGGCGTAATTCCTGTAATCATGACCGCTTCTGGTTGAGGGAGATAATCATCAGTAGGTGAACAGTAAATCACTAACGGCTCTTCAATAATATTGAAATCCATATCAGTGCGGACACCGGCAAACTGAGCTGGTCTGTCTAATGCGGGATGTTTACCGAAAGTTTCATAGTCATGAATGTAGAAAGTGGGTTGTTCGCTGCTGTTTTTCACTGTTGTTCAATGTCCAATTATGTTAATTAATTATTTGTTTTTTCTGCTTTTTAAATGGATAAATGATCTTTTGTCTGAAAATGTGGATAATCTTTGCTTACTATCTTAGAGAATCCATGCGATTGCAATATTGTATACCTATTTTCTCGCTTTCTGCACCACGATTGGAATGCTATTGGGTATTGATGATATCTGTGCTTAAGACTCAATTTAAGGTTAGAGAAGCATTAGAATTATTTCTTGGTTAGAAGGCAACATGGAGTTGTGTGTATCAGAGACCTGTAAGTGTATGATTAAGTTTGGGGTTTATTTAATGAGATATTTAATGAACTCTCCGCAGGACTGGATAAATGATGATGACGAAAATAAGTATATTGATGAGAATCGTGATGCATATAACTCAAGGGATAATTGGTGCGGTGTGTGTATTTTCAGTTATGGGATGAGTTTATTTTACCGTGATGTCAACATTAGAAAATCGATATCAGTATGCGATAGTTGCAGGTATATGCTTGGCATTTTCTGTTTTTTTACTATATAACAAAAAAATAAAAGAAAAATGCCAATTGTTTCAGTAAGTGTTAATAAAGATATATACCCAATAGATTTCAAGTTGCAGGGTACCGGCAAGTGAGCGCAGCCAACAAAGCAGCAGCTTGAAAGATGAAGGGTATAAATATTGGGAGGGATTATTACCTACTATATTATATCAGGTCATCTCTATTTACCAACTAATTACAAATGGATTCATCAGTAAATCAACCATTAAACAGAATAAACCGGATATGCAGTACCTTGGTAATTTCCAAGGCACTAAAATAGAAGGATATAACTTTCTGTTATATCTGGTTTTTTAAGGGTAGTTAATTTCTTGAAAATGTTCATTAATACGCTCAAGATATTGATCTTTTAAACCAGTTTCATATTGGATTCTTTCAAGTAAATTCACTCTGTTGACACTATAGAATGGCCTAATAGGAATCCCATTTCTGGGATGGGTTATTTTTATAATTGGAATTTTTGTTCTACGGGCGTAGCCATAAGAGATTTCGTAACCATCTAAATCAAAGGGGATTTTTTTCATCACTTGGCCTAATCTAATCTTCGTCATGTTTTTCGTCAATTTTAATACTATTTCAGTAATAAGGAGTTTTTTATTTTATTATTAAGATGAATATCACAAATATAGTTATTTTTGAAAGGGGTTTAACTAATAAACTAATAAACTAATAAACTAATAAACTAATAAACTAATAAACTAATAAACTAATAAACTAATAAACTAATAAACTAATAAA
>NZ_LJCS01000085.1:0-13634 GCF_001280945.1 Photorhabdus heterorhabditis
CAATAATATTAATCACATAGCTTAATGTTTTTTACATAGGTATTAGGTGACGCCCAGGATATTCTTTTACATACCAAATAATTCTCACTTTTTAATTTGTAATCCACATAAAAAGATAGGGGGAAACTCGAAAAAAATGAGATGACAGTTATCATCCCAAAACATTTAATAAAATTATCGTGATATTTTGGGCAACGGCCAGTTATATTAAAGTAAATAACAAAAATCATGCTATATGAAAGCAGGGGAAAAGAAAAGAATATTATAAAAACAGGACCTGAGAATATTATTTTATCATCCATTTTAATTAAGGAAGTTAAATTTTCCCCTGTCGAAAATAAAGTAAATAACGTTAAAGTAAAAATAGTAAAAGCGCCGATGATATGTACAATCTTTTTTTTATTTATCATAACCCCTCCAGTTATGCAGAAATTAAACACAATAATATTAATCACATAGTTTAATGTTTTTTACATAGGTATTAGGTGACGCCCAGGATATTCTTTTACATACAAAATAATTCTCACTTTTTAATTTGTAATCCACATAAAAAGATAGGGGAAAACTCGAAAAAAATGAGATGATAGTTATCATCCCAAAACAGTTAATAAAATCATCATGATATTTTGGACAACGGTCAGTTATATTAAAGAAAATAACAAAAATCATGCTATATGAAATCAGAGGAAAAGAAAAAAATATTATAAAAACAGGACCTGAGAATATTATTTTATCATCCATTTTAACTAAAGAAATTAAATTTTCCCCTGCCAAAAAGAAAGCACATGACGATAAAATAAAAATAGAAAAAGCACCTATAATATGCATGATCTTTTTTTTATTTACCATAATTCATCCAGTTATGAAGAAATTGATTGAAATTAGCTTCTGGTGTTCTTGGTTTTCTCTCTATTTCTTTTTTAATCAAATTAATCACAGTTTCACTAAGTTTAAATTTTTTATCTAATGAATCAAGTATAGATACTGTTGCAACACCTACTAAAAGCATAATACCAGCCACAACAATTACGCTAGCACCAGTAGCAAATGCAGTTGCTGCAAAAGTCCCAATAACCCAAGAAGCAAAAGCCCCTACTGCCGCCTTAGCCAGATCTACTGCAATATTGCCTAAGAAATCAGCCAGTGTGTATTCATCCTTAAAGATGTATTCAACCGCCCGATAAGCTGCGGAGAATAAGATATTGAATTTAACTCCCTTAACTATGCCACTATTTATTCCTTGTTGCCCTATCCCCATAGATATAATCTTCATATTAGAAGCGCTGTATCTTGAAGCCGTGATGATTTTTCTAAGCCCCGCATGACCTGAAATTTTAATATATTTTTGCCCATGTTTACCAACATACTCTGTGGCTTTAATTCCTAATCTTTTAAATTCTCTTACTACATTTGTAAAGTCAAAAGCATCGCGTATATTACCTGCATAGGGTGATATGGGATCGGCAACCGAAAACACTTTCTTCATAAATGGGCTTTTGGGTTTTGGCGAATCAATATCCTCTAAAACATTTTTCGCTTCTTCTAAGGATAGCAGTGCAATATATGTTGTATTCTCGTTTAACTGTTTCTCAAGATCAATCGTATCAAAGAACTGATGTTGATCCCTAAATTGATTAATTCCAACATTACCTGTTAGAAAGTCCCCCATATAACCCTCCCAAGAGGGCCTATATCTTTTATGTGTCATCGTGAAACTTCCTTTAATATTCTTAAAATCAAAAATTGTCACATCGGTATTTAACGGATGGAGTTTCCAATTTGAGTATAACATCATTGTGTAAAAAAAAGCCACATCGATTATATAATAACTCAAACCCTTTACAGGCTTAGGCTTTTATCATGCTTAAAACTGAGTAACAGAGCAAAGCCTCCCATCTAAATCTGATTTAACCTGATGAGGTGAGAATGAATATATAAGTATGAAAATGATAAAATAAAATGCTTTAAATTCTGTTTTCCCAACCCTTTCAGACAAACAAAACGATTAACTCGAACAGGTAAATAAAAGCCTCAGTGCTTTAGAAAGGAACCCCGGTATTAAAGCTATTTATCTACTTATTTATCCTTTTTTCGGAAAGAAAGGGTTGCTTTTTATTAAGTATAATCATCGTGGTTTGCTTCGTAAAATAACGGCGAGAAAATATTTTAATATGAATCTATTTATATTGTATTTTTTTCTTGCTGATTTATTTTCAATTCTTTTTTAATGTTTAATTAATTTATATTAAACATAATTTACTATTTGTTTGAAAATTTCATTTTTTGAATTAAATTAGCCTGTTCATATGAAAGTTTTAATCTCTTTATATACCCAATAGATTTCAAGATGGATCGCGACGGCAAGGGAGCGAATCCCCGGGAGCATAGATAACTATGTGACCGGGGTGAGTGAGTGCAGCTAACAAAGAGGCAACTTGAAAGATAACAGGTATATTCACGCTTTTAAATGGTCAGGTTGGAGGTCTGGAAGAGTTGTCTGGTGGGAAGAGGGAAATTCAAAAAAATCCCTCGATTTTCAATCGGGGGATTTGTGTAGGAAAGACCGCAGATCAGGGGATTATCTGGTTAAAATTGACAAATAAGAGCTGTATCAAGGCAATTTCGTTGAAAATCATCCCAAAAACCTTGGGGATGAGCCTCAATATCGCTTTTTAATAGCATGGGTTTTTGCCATCTAAATTGTTTGAACCCCGCTTTTTGGATCGCTGTTTGATATTGCTCACGACTCCAATGATACATAGTGAAAGGGCTGGGTGGTGTGGTAAGAAATTCAGCTCTCACGAAAGTTGTGTCTTTCACGGGCTCTTTACTCAGAATTTTTATACCATAATTCTCATAATTAACTTTTTCTAATTGACAATCAGGTTCAAAGGTATACGCAATTAGTTTACCGGAAGGCTTGAGATGCTCGGCAATAACACGAAACATAGTTTCAAGGTCTTCAAGAGATTCTGCATGGCAGAATAACCAGGCTGCATTGACTATGTCAAATTTGCCAAATGACTCCATCTTGCAGACATTTCTTACGTGAAATTCGATGTCGTCACCGTATTGTTGTGATTTGCTTTTCGCAATGGCTATCATGTTCTCTGATATATCGACTCCAATGACTTTTGACGCACCACGATTTTTGTATTCTCGACTAAAAAGACCATATCCACAGGCTAAATCTAATACTGATTTCCCGTGTATATCTCCTGCCAGATCGAACATAGTTCTGATTTCTACTTTGATATGGTCAGTACTATCTGAAAAGCTCTCGTAAAGATGTGCAATAGGGTCATATAAAGCGTCATTTTTCATGTTTTTTATCCTTAGATAAAGGCCAAAGTACTTTATTTGTCGAAGAGATGTATTATTTAGTATGAATTTAATAATTACTGAAAGTTTTTTCTTATTATATGTTAATACATTAGTGATGAATTAGATATGATTTTTATATTGGTTAATTTTCGGGTAAATGTCAGGGAATAAATATAAGACACTTATGATATTTTTTTGGGAACTATTATTCTTATAATAATTATGTCATATCATTAATTGTTGAAATGATCGATATTCTCAGCATTAAACAATAGAGAAATACCAATAATCCGTCGTTATACTTTGTCCTTTAATGTATTCGCACCATCATGTCTTTCTTTCGTGCCGGCTTTTTCAGCCTCAGGGTGAGACAGGCTCTTGATAAAGTTCAGGGTGAGTAGAATGACCCGAGTGATCTGACCGTTCTACTCACCCTGGCGAGTTTAAAAATCCTCTGTCAGGTGAAGTTAGGAATTTCACATTTGAGATATTCTTTTATCTTTGATTTCAGATTTAGCACCTTTGATCAGCGTAGGTGGCATATGTATATTTTGCTGATTTATTTGTTGCTCAATATGTTGCACTACGTAAGCGGCATCCTGATCGATTCCCAGAAAACGTCCAGAACCCCATGTATATAACCACGGTAAACCAATAAACGTGACATCCGGATCAATGGTAATACCACGGTCATGTTCTGGATAACCATTGGTTTGAAAAATATCTAAATCAATCCAGGAATAATCTGGTCTAAAACCAATACACCAAATCACCGAAGTGATATTTTCTTTTGCTAAATCAATGTGTGTGATTTCCCGCTCAGGTTGCCAAACCGATTGATACACCGAGGCAGGTTCATCGGTAGTAATATTGTTTTTCTCTACATACTCATCAATCGAGGCATTAATGCGATTATAAGTGTCATCAGCACTGTCTAGGTTTTCTGATAAATTAGGTTTAAACCAGAATTGACCCTCTTTAAAGTCATCAAAATGTCCGAACAATTGCATTCCTTCTAAGGCAAATTTACGCAGGTCAATATCACGCCCACCGTCTCTCCCTGTAACATAGTGGTTGGTACTGTTACGTACTTCTTCACGGTAACGATGATTTTTGACAGTCGTTTCGTAATAACCCATATCAAACAGCCATTTCACTACATCTTTGCCGCGATAAAAGCGAGCACAACGTGGGGCATTGCCTGTCGATAAATAGACTTTTTTGCCTGCCAGATGTAAATCTTCGGCAATTTGTGCACCGGATTGCCCTGACCCGACCACCAACACCGCACCTTTAGGCAGTTGATCTACATTTAAATATTCTTCCGAATGCATCACTTTCACATGCTCTGGCAAGGCATCACTGAGTTTTGGATAAATCGGGGTGTGATACCCACCTGCTGCAACGACAAGCTGTTTGGCTGTGGTTGTGCCGTGATTGGTTTTAATGACAAACTGATGTGCGGCCACTTTTTTCACGTGTTCTACCTGAATATTTAAAATGGCAGGAGGATGGGTTTTTTCAATAAATTCGTCAAGATAGGCCACAATCTCAGGCTTTGTCATAAAACCGTCGGGGTCGTTCCCTTGATAAGGATGTTCAGGCAATAAACACTGCCAGTTCGGTGTTACTAAGGTAAAATTATCCCAACGTTTACGACGCCAGCTATGAGTTAACTCGGATTCTTTTTCCAATATCACATGGTCAATGCCTGCTGTTTGTAAATAATGACTGATACATAAACCAGCCTGACCACCACCAACAATCACCACATCATAATTGGGCTGTAACATTTGATTTTGGATACTTAACATGGAATATCCCTCTCATTGATTCGTCATTTCAATCACTTCAATTTGATCTTCTGGATTTAGCCCGAAGAGTTTGGCCTGGCGTTTGATCAGCGCCAGATTGTCCATGGCCGAACTACAGAAAAAGCCATAACGTGCCCGTACCCTTTCCGATGCGGCATGCAGACCATTTTCAACTTGATGCAAGAACTGCGTACTTGGATAAGGTTGTCCAATAGATAGATATTCATAAATCACCGTTGAGGGTGAGTAATATTGAGTCAACTTCCCATCAGGCCATTTCACAGTAAAATTCACACTGGGCATAACATAGACTCCTGCTGACTTTGAGGTTTAATCTGTACGGATTGAGCCGGTAACTTTTTTAAAGCATCGGCATAACAAAAACCGGTAAACACCTGGTGGTTAAAATCCCAAAATATGTCGTATTGCTGCTGTTGCTGTACGGTAACTACACCATTGACATTGGTTTCACCAATCACCGCGCAGGTAATGCCCTGACGATGAAACAGTTCGATAATGTCTTCACATTCATTTGCATCGGCAGTCAGTAGAAAACCAAAACTGGGGAAGATTTGTAGCCATTTAAACCAGTCCACATCATCAGGTTTAGGCATGGCATCCAGGTTAATATGTGCCCCTGATGCCGTGGCTTCGAGCAGCATCAATAAACTGCCTAAGATGCCAGCATTGCTAATATCACGGGCGGCATGAACCAGATTTGCCTCTGCCAATTGCGGCAATAAGGCAATTTGTGACTGTAAAATGTGGTCAGGCACACGCTCAAAGCATTTCCAATAAGTGGTCTCGGGGTGGAATTGTCCTTGCAAATTTAAAGCAATCAGAATTTTTTGTTGTGGTTTGACATGTAATACCGAGAGCAGTTTTCGCGCTATACCTTGAATCGCAACGGATAAAGTGGGCTGATAAACGACCCCAAGATGGGTATGCCCGCCAACCAATAGCACACCATAAGCACGACAAGCATCCTGCATACCTTGCATTAATAACTGGGCATGTTCGCTACTGGTATGCCACAAACTATTCACTACTGATAATGCCCGCCCACCCATTGCAGCAATATCACTCATATTCGCCATGACCGCTGACCATCCTGCAAAATAAGGATGATTAGCCACAAAACTGGGTAACATGCCTTCACAGGCGTGCAATATATATTGACCATTTAGCAACAGCGCCGCCGTGTCATCTCCAGGATGGGCATATAAGCTATCCAATGAATTTACATGGCAAGTTGTGTTGATTGAAACACTGTTAGCAATCGCCAGCTTAGACTGTATAGCGGGTGTCTGTTTTAACATTTCGAGTAATTGACTGAGTTCCATCAGCGCGTCTCCTTCTGCATATAGGCTTGTATCGGGACATGCGGTAGCGGATAGTTTTCAATCTGTGCCTGCATCAACACATGCGGAATGTTGGCAACGGTCAACTGATGCAAACTATCCCAACACAACCTTTGGAAATAGCGTTCGTTTTGACTTTGCACGGTGGCTAAGAAAGTACGACATCCCAAGTTTTTGGCGGTGGATACCGCGGTATTGATTAACGCTTTACCAATGATGTGGCGACGCCGATATAAAGGTTCTACGCATAAACGCCCGCCATACCACGTTTGTTCGCCATCAGGGAAGATCCGTACTGCACCAATCACTCGGTCATGCTCACCAAACATCTTCTCAATGGCAACGATACCTAATGCTTTAACATCGTATTCGTCACGATCTTCTTGCAAGATTTTCTGTTCATCGCGAAAGGTTATTTCACGCAAACGATAATATTGGCGACGCTCCCAATCTTCCGACACTATTTTGATGGCAATGTCATCGCTAAGAAATTGTTTTAGCCCTTCATAAGGAGAGTGAGAAAGTTCCATATCACATTCTCCTTATTCATACGCTTTCAGCGAAGAGCAAGCGCCACATTTGGCGCAGCCTGCTTGAGTGTTTTCTGAGTTCAAACCATGTTGTTTGAGTTGTTGTCCAATTTTTGGATAAAGCGACTGCATAAAAGCTTGAGCCGGTTTAGGATGATGTTCTAATGGTGTACCTTGAATCGGCACAAACGGTACCACAAATGGATACACGCCAATTTCAGTCAGTTGGGCGGTCATCTCCACGATTTCCTGTTCGGTGTCGCCCAAACCAGCCAAAATGTAGGTACTAACCTGTCCCCGACCGAACACCGCGACGGCGGCCTCAAATGCCGCGAAATATTTTTCCAACGATACTTCGGCTTTGCCCGGCATAATTTTCTGCCGTACACGCTCGCTCACTGCCTCTAGGTGCATCCCAATCGACACCGCTCCTGCATCTTTTAAACGTTGAAACCAGGCAAAATCATCAGGTGGCTCGCACTGTACCTGTATTGGCAACTCGACTTGCGCCTTAATCGCTTTAACTGAGTCATATAAAATCTTGGCGCCACGATCTCCTGTGTTTGGCGTACCGGTGGTGATCACCATTTGCTTGATGCCATCCAGCTCAACGGCGGCTTTCGCTACCTCAGCCAATTGTTCCGGGCGTTTACGGATTAAGGTTCGCCCCTCTTTTAATGACTGATCAATCGAGCAAAATTGGCAGGCAGTTGCCTTATCCTTCATACGAATGCAATGTTGTAACACCGTTGTCGCCAGCACATCACGGCTATGTAAGGTGGCAATTTGTTCGTAGGCAATGCCTTCTGCGGTTTTTAAATCGTAAAAACGTGGCCGTGCAGGCGCAGTTAAGGTCGCCACAGGAATCCGGTTTTTAAAGACAATCACTTTGTCAGAGTACGGTTCAGGTTTGGCGGTATAGGGAGAATCTTGTGCTGCAAGGTTCAGCACCGGAATCATCATGGTCTGCCCGTCAAGGCTCAGCGCTTTATGATCACTTGGTCCAGCGCCGCCTTTACGGGACAAGCCAAACTTGCCTTCCCATTTCAGACCATTACATTGCAAATCGGTTAATAGTTGTATTGCAGACATCTTTAACCCCCTATCGATTAGGTTTACATCAATACGGTTTCGACATGTTTTTCATTGAGTTTTGAGAGCTTTTCGGGATGACTTTGATCTGACGTTTCAACTTTCAGTTCGTGTAATACCTGTGTTGGACGACGATCAATCAATAGGCTGAGCAATTCAGGACGGCTATAATGTCCAATCGAATCCATCATACGCTTGCGTTTATCAATCAGGCTGAAGTCCAGATCGGCAATGCAATAACCTTCCCCTTGTGTAACCGGTTCAGTCAGGAATTTGCCTTCGGGATAGACAATGGCGGTAAAACATCCTCCCGAAATTGGACCGATATCACAGCCAGTATCCTGCATAATCTGCTGCTGTTGTTCAGGATGTAGCCATGCGGTGGCATTGATCACAAAACAGCCGGACTCTAATGCATGGTGTTGAATGGTGGCGCGGATTTGATCGGCAAAGACTTGCCCTACCAACGAACCAGGAAACATAGCGGCATGAATTTGCTCACCATCTGCCATTAAGGCAAAACGTGCCAACGGGTTGTAATGTTCCCAACATGCCAGCGAACCAATACGTCCCACCGCAGAATTAATGGCACGTAAACCGCTGCCATCACCTTGCCCCCACACCATTCGTTCATGGTAAGTTGGGGTAATTTTGCGGCGATGCTGAATGATTGAACCATCAGCATCAAATAACAGTTGCGCGTTGTAAATCGTACTGCCTGCACGTTCATTAATGCCAATCGACACCACCATGTTGGCCTCAAAACAGGCTTGACCAATCGTTAAGGTTGCTTCGGAAGGTACAACCACCGATTCATTCAACAGCTTTAAATGCTCTTTACCCATGGCAAATGGCGGTTGTACAAAGGAGAAATAAGGGTAATAAGGCACGACGGTTTCAGGAAAGACTGCGAATTGCACGCCTTGTTTTCCAAGCTCTAAAATAATGTCACAGATTTTTTTTACTGTTGCGGCTTGACTGTAAAGCACTGGGCTACATTGTACTGCGGCAGCTTTAATTATTCGGTTCATAACCTTATCCCCTGTTTATGTTTATTTAGGCCGTCCAGGTATCAATGATTAAGGCATTATCGCGGCGCATCAGCAGTCTTAAATCCATCACATCCAATGGATTAATAGGACGAATTCCGGGAATAAGCGCTTTTTCGGTTTGACCATACATCGCTTGCAACGCAAAACGACAAGCATAGACTTCGCCACCTTCTGCCATAAAGGCTTTCAACTGATTATTGACGGCCAGATGACCGGGAAAAGCTTCTGCCCCTAAAGTTGGAAAACCGCGTTGTACACCCAACTGCACACCTGGGCCGTAAAGCAAGATTTTGGTTTCAAAGCCTTTACGCAATAAACGCTTTGCCTGTAACACATTGAGCAGTCCAATTGATCCCTCAAATGCAACGGTATGGAAAGTCACCAATGCCTTTTCACCTGGTTGGGCTTTGACGTCCTCAAACACTTTTTCCTCATAATCAACAAGAAAATCGCCGTCTTTATATTGTTCAATATCGATCTTTGGCATAACCAACTCCTAGTTCAATGTTATTTGGGAATGAACCAACATGTAGTCTAGTCTGACTGTATTAATGCGAGAGCTGTGCCAAGTTGTATTTTGGAGTGGAAGTTAATTCTTATTGCATTGAAAAATATCATTTAATTTTTATAAAAATATTTTTTATGGAGATAAATTGGACTACTAGGGAATTAGGGTTTTTCGTAGTATTATGAAATTTCATAGCTTAAATTATGAAATTTCATAGTATGAATACGACCGACTTTATTTCGAACTGGGTAGTTTCTGAAAATTCGATTCGCCCGTTGGTGTTTGAACACGCGCCACAGGCATTAATTGTGTTAGATCCACACCTGAATCAATTTATTGATGTGAATATTAGCGCCACCCAATTATTACGATATGAACGTCATGAAATTATTCAAAAAACGGTAACTTCCATTTTTGGTCATTTCAGACAGCTGCCGTACCTTGTGGCATTTACCGAAGAAGCGTTGGTAAAAGGTCGGGCCTGGAACAATGAGCTGTATACCTTGGATAAAAATGGTGAAAAAATCCAGTTGGATATTACTTCTATTTCATTGCCCTATAAAAATAAAACCTTGCTGATATGGTCGCTGGTGGATGTCAAAGATTTAGAACAGCGCCAACTCAATAAAAATGCTGATGAAGTCATCGGCACAGGTTTAAAAGAACAGCAAGTTTTACAAGAGCTGTTTATTGATTCCGATACAGGCAAGCATTTATTGCTGAGTTCAGTTGGTGACGGTATTTACAGTATCAACAAACAAGGCTTGTGTACCTTTATTAACCCTGTCGGGGCGAAAATGTTGGGGCTGCAACCTGAAGATGTACTGAGTAATAATATCCATCAGATTCATCACCATACCCATGAAAATGGCGAACACTATTCTGTAGA
The DNA here is from genome assembly GCF_001280945.1 of Photorhabdus heterorhabditis. Taxonomy (NCBI): domain Bacteria; kingdom Pseudomonadati; phylum Pseudomonadota; class Gammaproteobacteria; order Enterobacterales; family Morganellaceae; genus Photorhabdus; species Photorhabdus heterorhabditis. The sequence goes on from NZ_LJCS01000085.1 coordinate 10,571, forward strand.
AGAGTGCCCGATTTATGCGGCGGTACATGACGGTATTGTGCATGAAGGTGTTCAGGAAATTTTTTGGCGTCGTGATGGCAGCTGTTTTCCAGTGGAATTTACCAGTACCCCTGTGATTCGTGACAGAGAAATTATTGGCGCGGTAGTGGTGTTCCGCAATATTACTGATCGGCTGAATACTGAAAGGCAACTGACCCATGCCCTTGAAGAATTGCAAGATTTAAAAAGCCGACTGGAACAGCAAAATGAATATCTGCAAGAAGAAATTTTACAAGAAAATCAATACCATGAAATTATTGGTAGTAGTGCATCCATTTTACAGATTATCGAAAAAATCAAGGTGGTTGCCCCAACCGATGCTAATGTAATGATTTATGGTGAATCGGGTACAGGCAAGGAACTGATTGCTCGGGCTATTCACCAATCCAGTCACCGTAAACAGCAACCACTTATTCGGGTCAACTGTGCCGCCATTCCTTCGGAACTGTTTGAAAGTGAATTTTTCGGACATGTCAAAGGTGCATTTACTGGGGCTGTGCGTGATCGTGCCGGACGTTTTGAATTGGCAGATCAGGGCACACTGTTTTTAGATGAAATTGGCGAAATTCCTATCGAGCTACAAAGTAAGTTATTGCGTGTATTGCAGGAAGGCACCTTTGAGCGGGTCGGTGAAGAGAAAACGCGGCAGGTGAATGTGCGGATTATTGCCGCTACCAACCGCAATTTAAAAGAAGAAGTTAAACACAAACACTTTCGTGAAGATCTGTATTTCCGTTTAAATGTATTCCCGATTTATTCACCTGCCTTACGTGACCGTAAAGAAGATATTCCGCTTTTGGTTACACACTTTACGAAGTTGATTTGTGACAAGCGTAAAATTAATTATCTGCCATTTTCACAAAAGCATATTTTAGGACTACAGCAATATGACTGGCCTGGTAATATTCGTGAGCTGCAAAATGTCATTGAACGCGCACTTATTACAGCCAAACAAGGCGCTGTTTCCTTTCAATATTTGCTAGAACAAGATCAACCGCAAAATGAAGCTCTGCATCGGAATATTCATAATGAACTTCAACAAATCGAAGACGTGCTGACCATGCAACAACTAAAAAACTTGGAAATTAAAAATTTCTCTCTTGCCGTTAAACAATGCAAAGGGAAAATTTTCGGTGATGATGGCGCAGCAAAATTGTTGGGAATGAACCCAACGACATTGATCTCACGCTTAAAGAAATTGAGGATTGATTATTAAAAAGCTTATCTTGAGTTTGGAAAATGCGCCTTATACCCAATGGATTTCAAGATGGATCGCGACGGTAAGGGCGCGAATCCCCGGGAGCATAGATAACTCTGTGGCCGGGGTAAGTGAGTGCAGTCAACCAAGAGGCAACTTGAAAGATAACGGGTATACGGGTATATATGTATTAACACCTTTTTATAAATTAAGGTGCGGTACTATTTTGGGGATCAATATCGAAAGCCAAGAGGAAACTACGGCTAATCAATGCGTCGTCAGAGCCTTATAGAAATTAGGGTCGTCCTGGATGATAGCTAACACTTTTGCCGCTAGTCCTGTCGGATTTCGACGCTTCTGCTCCCAGCTTTTAATTGTATCAAGGCTAGTGCCTAAAGCCTCCGCCATCTCTGCCTGTGAAATGTTAAGTTGAGCACGGATGGCTTTAACATCGGCAACTTTGTATTGGGTCACACGCGCTGCAGCTTTATTACCTTGTTTAATTTCAACTGCTTCTTCGAGGGATGCTTTCAACTCGTCAAAAAAACTCATGTTACACCTCATTTTTTAGTAATTTTGTTAGTTTTTTCAGTTCTGCTTTCTCGGCATCCGTTAAGCTATCTTTTTTACTTTTCGGATAAACCATCACCAGATAGATAATATCTTCAGTCGCTAGAAGATAGATAACTCTGGCACTACCGCTTTTTCCCTGTGAACCTATAGCCATTCTGATTTAATGCCATCTTTTGAAAGCTGAACAGTGATCCAGATAGCGTCAGCTTTATTCTCCAGGGATTTGGAAATTGCGTACTCGGTATTTTCAGGTGCATCACCCGTACCAGCACGATGAGCGATAATTTGTGGTGTTGTTGCGAAAGCGCTGACAGAGCAGCAAAGTAGGATTGTAGCGGTAATTCCGTGTCGCATAATTTTCTCCATAATATCCAGTTATAGTTAAATTAAAATAATTAACACCATAAATAATTTCTTAATGAAATCAATTTTGAATGTAACACGGTTTTTTTAAATTTTAAGTGAGAATTTGAATTTTTTTACATTTGTTATGTGCTTGTTGTAAATACTGTTTTACTGAACTGGAAGAAACTTGCAGTTGATCAGCGATTTCGTTGTAACGTAGACCTTGCAGTTGTGCTAACAGAAAAGCTTTTTTTACCCGGCTTGGTAATTTATCAAGAGTGATTTCTAATTTTTCAAGTTGTTCAAATACAGCAAATTTGCTTTCTGTAGAAGGCATAGTCGTTTCTGGTATGGCGCTCACATACTCTAAATAGTTTTCCTCAATTTTTCTCCGGCGGTAATAATTGGCAATCAGGCAGCGGGCCACGGTTGTCAGAAAAGGCCGTGGCTGACGGATATTTGATACGTTTGAGCGAGACAGAATGTTCAGGAAAGTGTCCTGGGTTAGATCTTCTGCATGGCAGGGACAAGGGACTTTGTGGAGTAGCCAATTATATAACCAGTCATAATGCTCAGAATAAAATTGATGAGTAAAACTATTAGGTTCAGATGTGGCTTTCTGCGTTGGCATTATGATTTCTAACAATCTTAACAAATGATAATGATTATTATTTTTATATAGCCATTGACTGTCAAGTTATTGTTATCAAGTTACGTTCCCTCATAGAGAGGGAACTATCAGGTGAGAAATCAGAACTTCTGGGAGACACTGAATTTAATATTAACCCGAATTCTGGATAAGAAATTGACGAGAAGCCTGTTCCAGGAGCAAAGTTTTGGTGCAGACCCAAAAACAGCTCCGAGGGGGAACAGGCTATGGACAACTTAGTTGAAATTTTCTGTGATGTC
>NZ_LJCS01000086.1:0-12942 GCF_001280945.1 Photorhabdus heterorhabditis
ATCATAAACATCAGGATCATCTTTATATAGCATAATAAATTTTCTCTTTATCTTAAGCAATTCTTTTAAAGTGAATCCACTATTTAATATTAATTTTCTTAAGTCAGTTAAGTTCATTTATTTAAACTCGTTTTTATAACTGCTTTAAATTTTCTTTTATTTTTAGGCGAAGATAGAAAATGACTAATTTTATGCATGTGAAAAAATTATAACGATAGCGGTGATAAAAAGATTTATAGCATATGCATATTATTGTTGAAATGATATAAAGAATTGATACTAATGATAAATAGAATATTGAATTCTCGTCATAGAGGAAAATCTCCATTATTATGCAGCCTACATACATGAGAGAAAAAAATAACACGGGATCACCGGCATCTTCAGCAAGCACTATTATAACGTTGTAAATATTATCGCTTTTTGTGTAATACTTTATTACATATCTTCTTTCATCATCGTCAAGATTTTTAAAAGTCCTTTGCATCATAAGAAGTTCTTTAAATGTGAATCCGCTACTGAGGGTTAATTTTCTTAATTTTTCCAAATCCATTTATTTAACCTATAATATTTTGTCGATATAATGACTTATTATAACATAACTATTGTTTTGTTATACCTAATAAATGCTGATTTTAACCCTGTATTTCGTAGATTAGCTGGATTTCCATATTAACATTTTTGTGAAAAATATTGATTACAATATAAAAATAAATAATTTCTTGATAAGAACACACAAAATATTGTATTTTTTCGGTTAAAAATTTATATTTTATTACTTTCTATACATTAAATTGTACCAGTCGTATCTATAATTTTTTACCGGCAGCCGCCGCATATTTATTTAGTCTGGTATATAAAGGGCCTTGTTGATGTTAGAACAAGCCGCGCCTGGCGTGAAATTGTTTGGTGTGGGTGAATGAGATATGGCGAATATCACACCAGTGGCGGCTGTGGTCAGCGCTTTATTGTGCTGCTGTTGTAAAGGGAAGATAATCCATAGGGTATAGCTGCCATTCCATCAACGACTAAGAGCAATGCCGGAAGCTTGCTGTTCCAGCATATTTTTCGCTAAATCGACAATAATTGCCGCGGCTTCGATGGGAGGTGTGCCACCTCGGTGAATATTAGAGATACAGGTACGATCAGCCTCAACGGTTTTTTCTACTGCCGGTTGGTAAACTGCATAGCAGGAGAGGCTTTCTGATTGCCCTAATCCGGGGCGTTCTCCAATCAGTAAGACAACCACTTTAGCTTTTAGTAACTCGCCAATTTGATCTTCTATTTTGACGCGACCATAGCGTACAAAAAACGGGGTGCCGATGCATATTCCTGCCTGTTCCAACCCTTTTAACAGTGGTGGCACAAGATCTTCGTAGTTGGTGGTAATGGCATCAGTAGAAAGGCCATCAGAGATTACAACTTGTACATCGGGGCCAGTTTTGCACTGTGTCAGCAAGGTTTCTACCGCATTCGCACTGAGTTTTCTTCCCAAATCCGGGCGAGTTAAATAGAGGTTTTTGTCGCTAACTTGAGATTGCACTTCCAGCAATCCGCGTTTTTCTATCCATTCAACCGGGACTTCTTTTAACACGGTATCTTTAGAACGGGAGTGATCAGCTTGAAAACGCAGTAATGCCTGTGTACGTGGCCGCGGACCGCTGCGGCCGGTACCGACTCTCGCCACCGTGCTGCGGCGTAATTCCTGTAAGACTTCCATGCGGTTCGGGTTTTGGACACCGATCCACTGTTTGGCTTCTAAGGAGCCTAAATCCGGCGTACAGCTCTCAGTTTCGTCGGTGATCTCAGGAGGTGCATGGGGGTTTTGGTCAGATACCATATTGTTTGCATCCTTTTTAATTTGTTCTTGGTTCATGGTCATTTATCTCAGTAAAGAATCAGAAAAAGAACGATGCATCACCCGCATGTGATGTTAAACGGCCATTTGCCATTAATCCCATGTGCTCCAGCCAACGTTCAAATTCTGGAGATGGGCGCAGATTGAGTAAATGACGAATGGTGGCGGTATCGTGGAAAGCAGATGTTTGGTAGTTGAGCATGATGTCATCACCAAGTGGCATTCCCATGATGAAGTTACATCCTGCGGTTGCTAATAGGATCATTAGGTTTTCATTCTGGTTTTGATCGGAATCGGCGTGATTGGTATAGCAGCAATCACATCCCATTGAAACGCCGCTGAGTTTTCCCATAAAGTGATCTTCCAGTCCGGCGCGGATGATTTGGCGGTCATTGTAGAGATATTCCGGCCCAATGAAACCGACAACGGTATTCACCAGGAATGGATCATAGTGGCACGCTAAGCCGTAGTTTCGTGCTTCCATCGTGACCTGATCAGCGCCAAAGTGAGCGCCGGCAGAGAGGGCTGAACCTTGTCCGGTTTCAAGATACAGGCAGTTGCTGCCGGCAAGACGGCAATATTCCGCGCCAATAGCACGTGCTTCATCCAACATTTCCAGCTCTACCCCAAACTCTTTCAGCCCTTTTTCACTGCCACAAATACTTTGGAAGATTAAACCACCCGGAGCGCCACGCTTAATCGCTTCTATTTGCGTGGTGACATGGGCTAAGACACAGCCTTGTGTTGGGATAGCGAACTTGTCGATTACCTCGTAGAGGGTGTCTAGCACGCGAGTCAGGTTTTCTACGTCATCTGTTACCGGGTTAACGCCGATAACCGCATCACCCACGCCGAAGGATAATCCTTCGTAAATTTGAGCGCGGATACTTTGTACATCGTCACGGGTATCGTTAGGTTGAAGACGAGCACTGAATGTTCCCGGCATCCCAATGGTGGTATTGGCTTTTTTGATCACCGGCATTTTTTTCGCGCCATAGATCAGGTCAGCATTAGAGCTGATTTTTGCCACCGCCGCGACGACTTCAGAACTAATCCCTTTGCGAAGAAAGGCAATATTATCCACGCTGGTCTCATCGTTCAGTATGTATTCACGCAGTTCGCCAATGCGCCAGTTTTTGATGCGGGCATAGGCGATTTCGTTAATGTCGTCCTGAATAATGCGGGTAACGGAATCCTCTTCATAGGGAATAACTGGGTTCATACGGATATCCGCTATCGTCATTTCCGAGAGGACGTGTTTAGCGGCTACGCGTTGTTGAGAATTTTCGGCAGCCACCCCGGCCAATATATCCCCTGAACGCAGTTCGTTGGCCATTGCCAGCACCTGTTTAATATCTTTAAACTGATATGTTTTACCAAAAAGCTGTGTTTTTAGTTTCATATTTACGCTCTCTCAGGAAGGAAAAGCCAATGATTTGATGGTGACGGGAACGACGGTGCCACCAAATAGTGGAATGCCAATGTCGATATAATCTCCGGTGCGAGTAATAACTTCGTCTATAACCGCCAATTGCCGTCCTCCCATCAAGGGATGTAGCAGCATACCCAGTGCCTTGCCGAAATCTTGGCTGGCAACGATCAGCAGCGGATGAGAAGAGGAATAGCGGGCGGAAAAATCTTGTAAAGCCGCGATACAGGTCTGTACGGCGGCGTAATTTACCGGCAAGGTATCGGGCAGAGCCAATGCATACAGATCTTGTTCGGCATTGAGATCCATGTGTGTCAGCGCGTGTAACCAGTCTTCTACCAGTGATTCAGTGGTTTCTGCTTCAGGATGGACGACGGGAATGTTACACAGGGGTAGTGATAGCGTATCAAGCCAGATAGTGCTACCGGATAGTGATAATGTATGAGCGCCAGCGCCAATCACGGTGGCGCGCACAGTTTGTTTTGGTACTTGCAATGGCAGTTTGGCGAAATCATTATCACGATGAATCGCCTGCGCCAATAGCGGCCCCAGATCATGAAAACGGAATGGATCATTGTCTGATGCTTCACGATAACATTCACCTACGCCACCGGAGAGAGTGACAGCATAGAGCTTACCGCAATCTGGTAGTGGTTCTGTCATCAGTAATTGTTTTGCCAATGGTGTGAGATGCCCAACGGCGACCTCCCACAGCAACTGTGACATTCGTTCAGTAATCTGTTGCAATTGCGTGGCTGTCAGATGTTGAACATCTGTGTTTTCACCAAACAGTGAATGAACAATCCGTGTTCCGGGCGGATGTGCTCGTAAAACCTTTCCTTGTGGGTCGGTTTCTAATAAGCGGCCACCGACATTTAAACAAGCAGAGGCAACCAATCGGCCAGCATCGAATAAAGCGTAGTTCGCTGTGCCGCCGCCAATGTCAATGTTGAGCACTTTAACCATTTTCTGTTGTGACAATGCCTGAGCACCAGAACCAAAACCGGCAATCACTGATTCCAGATGCGGCCCTGCGGTTGCTACAACAAAATCTCCCAGTTTCTGTGCCAGTGCCATGATCGCAGGGCGAGCATTGCATGTTTTAGCGGTTTCACCAGTAATGATCACGGCACCGGAGTCGATATTTTCTGGATCGATCCCTGCTGCTTGATACTGTTCCTGAATCAAACCGAGTAGTTCGTTTTCGCGCAGTTGCCCGGCAAAGTCTACGGGCGTAAATAACACTGGGCTTTGCCAGATGATCTCGCGGCGAACAAATTCATAACGTGGTACTTGGGATACCGTTGCACGGTTCACCAGCAACAGACGCGAAAAAATCACCTGTGTGGTGGTGGTACCGATGTCAATACCGACACTGAATAATTCTTTGGCTTCCATAGCTACGCCCTCTGTCTGTAATAAGGCGTATGTTGGCATCTTTTTTTATAAATCAGTATTAAATGCCAGCGATTTGGTCAAAAAGACAACTGCAATCACAAAAACATTAGGTATTATAATGAAAACGATGTAGGTACAAGCTGCGGGGACAGGTTATCAGGAGAAACAAGCAGATAAGGTCAGAATGTGCCAGACATATTCTCATTAACAAAAGTGAAGAATTATTGATCTCACACCATATCGTATTGCGGGCTATCGGTAATATATCTTCCAACAGACTTTCGTTACGGGGTAAGAAAAATGATCAATAGCGGAAAAGTTTGGTTGGTAGGTGCGGGGCCGGGTGATGCAGCGCTGATTACTGTCAGAGGATTGCATTGTATCCGTCAGGCTGATGCGCTGGTGTATGATCGGTTAGTCAGCACAGATCTGTTATCGGAAGCACCTGATGGTTGTAAAATGATTAACGTCGGTAAAACACCGAATTATCACCCAGTGCCGCAACAGCAAATTAATCAAATCCTGGTGGAGTGTGCACAACAAGGGTTAAACGTCGTCCGGTTGAAAGGGGGCGATCCTTATGTGTTTGGCCGTGGTGGTGAGGAGGCCGAAGCGTTAGCACTGGCGAAAATCCCTTTTGAAGTTGTACCGGGTATCAGCTCATCAATTGGTGGTCTGGCTTGTGCGGGAATTCCGGTTACCCATCGTGATTATGCTTCGGGTTTTCACGTTATTACGGGTCACCTGCGTCAGGGAAATGAGCCGCAAGATTGGGCGACGCTGGCAAAGCTAGAAGGTACGTTAGTGATTCTGATGGGGATGACTCAACTGGCAAGCATTTGTGAACAACTTATTGCCGGTGGTAAAGCGCCGACAACCCCGGCTGCGGTTGTGATGTATGCCAGCCATCAGCAACAGCAGGTTGCCAGCGCAACGTTAATGACTCTGGCGCAGCAAGTGGCGGCCCAAGGATTGACTGCTCCGGCATTGATTGTTATCGGTGATGTGGTGCGTCTACGGGAAACATTGGCTTTTAGCCGGGATCGTTTGTTATTGGCTTCAGTCCCATCACTGATGGCGCTCTGATTTTCTATTTAACATCTGGATAGGGTATTTGATGAACGAACATGGCGGTAATGTGTTGGAGATGGCGCTGAAAATTGGTGTTACAGCAGAAGAGATAACGGATTTCAGCGCTAATATTAACCCGTTGGGCATGCCGGAATCCCTGAAAACAGCCATTATCGACCAATTACAGCGCGCAGAGCATTATCCTGATACAGAATATCGCCGGTTACATGCAGCGTTGGCACAGGCTCATCATTGCGCTATCGAAAACCTGATCGCAGGTAACGGTGCTACCGAATTAATTTACGCTGTGGTGAATTATCTTAAGCCGCGTCGGGCCATGTTATTAATACCGGGATTTGCTGAATACCGGAGAGCCTTACAGCGGGTTGATTGCCAGATTAATGATTATGTGATGAGTGAAGCTGATGGTTATCAGCCTGATGAGTGTTTGCTGGTGGAATTGGATCGTTGTCGCCCTGATTGTCTGTTTCTTGCTACACCCAATAATCCAACCGGTTTGATGCCAGATACTGCGTTATTGCAGGCGGTATTTGAACGTTGCCGTCAACATAATATTGCGCTGATTGTCGATGAGGCATTTATCGATTTTCTCCCGGATACTGCCGGATTTATTCCTCAGATAGCTGATTTTCCCCGTCTCTATATTCTGCGTTCATTAACCAAGTTTTTTGCCATCCCAGGGCTACGCCTTGGTTATCTGGTTAGTAGTGATGTGAGGGGTATCCGAGAAATGAAACATTGGCGGGAGCCGTGGACCATTAATGCTTTTGCGGCATTGGCCGGTGAAATCATTCTCAATGATAACGCTTACATTCAGGCAACACACTGTTGGCTAGCTCAGCAGCAACGTTGGCTCTATCAAGCACTGGCCGCGTTACCGGAATTGTGCGTTTGGCCTCCCGCAGCGAATTACATTTTCCTGCGCTGTTTGCGCCCGGAAATCGATCTACAGCAAGCATTATTGAAACACCGAATACTCATCCGTCATTGCGCTAACTATCCGGGTTTGAGTGCAGCTCATTACCGGGTCGCCATAAAGAGCGAGCATGATAATCATCGTCTGATATCGGCGTTACATCAGGTATTGGGTTATGGCTAAAGCTCGCTGCCCTGCATCGTGCGGTGAACTGATCCAAGGATGGATTCTGGGTGGTGAAAAGTTAATCTCCTGTCCGGTGAATTGGTTCAGTGAGGTTTCCATTACAGAGGGGGTACCGGAAAAATGTGAGCGTCCTCGTATGCGCCAAATGATGAAAGCGGTATTGGCGTATTTTGACTTGCCGGTGGAGATGGCGCGAGGTTTACGCATCTCCTTGACTTCTACGATTCCGGTAGCAAAAGGGTTGGCAAGTAGTACCGCTGATATTGCCGCTACGGCTTTGGCGACGGCTCGTTATCTGGGGAAAACCCTTGATGAAACGACACTGGCTGGTTTTTGTGTCCAGTTGGAGCCTACTGATAGTACGCTGTTCAGCCAGCTTACTTTGTTTGATCATCAAACGGGCGCCACTCAAATTTCATGTCACTGGCAGCCACCTGTCGATATTCTGTTATTAGAAAGCCCGGAAACATTGATCACAGCTGATTATCACCGTTTAGATCGTCATCTAACATTACTGGAGAATGCCGCAGCGCTAGAGCATGCCTGGAAACTATTCGGTGAGGCCGTTGCTACACGGGATTGCTGGCGACTGGGGGAAGCCACAACGCTCAGTGCACAAGCTAGCCAAAAGCTGTTGGTAAAACCGGCATTTGATAGTTTGCTGGCACTGGTAGAACTGAGTGGTATTTACGGGCTGAATGTTGCTCATAGTGGCAGTGTTGTCGGGTTATTGTGTGATCGCCATCATCATGATGTTGAATACTTATGCTGGTGGTTGAAGCGCCGGGGCATCACCCGTTTTTATCCACGTCAGCATATGTTGAGTATGATACCCGGTGGTGTGCGTTAACTATAGGAGGAGGGATCATGTTGGATTATTTGCCGATATTTTGTCAGATCCGGGATAAAACCTGTCTGCTGGTTGGCGGCGGTAAGGTGGCCGAGCGTAAAGCGCGTCTGTTATTAGACGCTGGCGCCCATCTACGGGTTAACGCACGGGAATTCACCTCACAATTCCATATCTGGGATGCAGCTGGTCAGGTAACACTGATTTGCGGTGAGTTCGAACCTCATTGGCTTGATCTCTGCTGGTTGGTTATTGCTGCGACCAATGATACCGCCGTTAATCGTTATATTAGTGATTGTGCGACGTCACGGCGCATTTTCTGTAATGTGGTGGATGAGCCACATCGGGCCAGTTTTATTACACCGTCAGTCATTGATCGTTCTCCACTGGTGATTGCTATCTCCTCTGGTGGCAGTGCACCGGTATTGGTCAGGTTATTGCGTGAAAAACTAGAACAACTGCTACCGATACATCTTGGGCATTTGGCTGCTTACGGTGGAGCACTCCGACAACGGGTAAAACAGCATTTTGATAATCTGGCAGCTCGTCGTTATTTTTGGGAGCGGTTTTTTACTAGTGAACTATTAATGCAATCGTTGATCCGTCAAGATCGTCAACAAGTTGATCGTGTGGTAGAAACATTGCTTTCTGAATCATCTCCAGCCAATACAAACAAAACAGATAATTGTTCTTTAGCGGACTAACATGTTGGAGTCATATAAATGAGTGAGGAGCGATATAAACAGAGAAAACAGCGGCAGAAAGAGAGATTTATGGCTCAGGTTGCAGCCGCTCAGGAAAGTAGAGGGATTGTGATCGTCTATACCGGTAATGGCGAAGGGAGAACAACCGCAGCGATAGGGACGATTACGCGAGCATTAGGTCATGGATTAAAGGCGGGGGTTGTCCAGTTTATTAAGGAAGCATGGTCAGCGGGTGAGCGTGCTTTGTTGCAGCTGTATGGAGTTGAATTTCAGCTAATATCGGTGGACTTGGCTGGAGAAGCGCAAAATCGTACCAAGGATATTGCTGCTACTGGGGTCTGGCAACATGCGTTGCGTATGATGCATGATCCTACATTATCATTGGTGGTGCTTGGTGAACTGACTTATATGATAAGTAATGGTTATTTATCACCGGATGAAGTTATCAAGGCATTAAACCAACGGCCAATTAATCAGACGGTGATCATTACCGGACGAGATTGCCATCTTGCATTGATTGAACTGGCTGATACTGTCAGTGAAATGCGTCCCGTAAAATAAGTTTTTACCGAGGTATAAACAAGATTTGGATTGTTGCATGTTGCAAGGATAACGGTTCGTAAACTATTTGAAAGATAACAGGTATATTTAATCTATAAATTAAGAGGTTTAATATGTCTATTGAAAATACCGATATAGCTGAACAAACAACGGGCAAAGATTCAGTTGTACTTGGACATGCAGAAGCACCGGCAGTACATTCTATTGCAATAGGTGCATCACCCCGAAATTCTAAAACAATCAGTGAAGCGGCCATTGCTATTGGGCAAAATCAACTGGCGGGTAAACAGGGTGATGCAAAGGTAGTTTGGCCAATTGCGATTGGTGCTGATTCCGTATCCAGTGGCTTGGCTTCTATCGCTTTAGGGCAAAAGGTGACTGCGAGTGCAACTCAGGCCGTGGCGATTGGCCAACACTCTTCTGCAACAGAACAAGGCAGCGTTGCATTAGGTGCAGATGCTATTGCTAATAAACCGAATGTTGTTTCTGTAGGAAAAACGGGCTACGAGCGTAAGATTATACATGTTGCTGCTGGGGATATTTCAAATCACAGTACTGAGGCGGTAAATGGTCAGCAATTATATGCTGAATCGACAAGGATTGATATATTATTGGATGCAAAGAATAAAGAACTGGCAGAAAAGATTGAATCGCTGGAAAGTGATATAGCCAATCTTACTCTGTTGGTTCAGAATAGTATAGATGATGTTGCATTATTGAAGAAACGACTTCTTGATGCATTGAGTTATTAATACCCGCTGGTTGTTATTTCATATATTCTTGGCTATTAGGCTGAGAATATATGATATACCTGTTATCTTTCAAGTTGCCTCTTTGTTGGCTGCACTCACTCACCCCGGTCACATAGTTATCTATGCTCCCGGGGATTCGCTCCCTTGCCGTCGCGATGCATCTTGAAATCTATTGGGTATAAGTAATTTATTGGATATCCATTTTTTTATTTCCTGGGGTGTTTTGCCTTTGGCAGGAAAGATACCGACTATAGCAACTGAACACCTTTCTGAAAAATTGCAATTATTAATTGAATCCAACATCCTTAATAATTTATTCTATAAAAATGGAGTATTGATAATCAGTATACTAACTGCATTTACTTGGGTAAATTATATAAATAGTTGTATTGTTAACAATGAAATATATGAAAATAACATAGTGTCGGTTGGTTTATATTAACATTATTGATAAGTCATTGTATTTAATGAAGCTGCGTGATACATTAAATAACTCCATGAAATATATTTCACAGCCTCATAATTTTAATTTATTTACAAATTGAGTTTTACGTATAATACTTTATTTTAACGATGAGTGGATTTAATTTAAGCTCGCGTGAAAAGTGGGGGTTATAATGTGTTTTTAAAGTTAAATCAATTTGATTTAATATTTCATGATGACAAGTATGAAGATGAATTATTATATACCCAATAGATTTCAATTTGCAGCTCGGCGGCAAGTTAAAACAGCCAACAAAGCAGCAACTTGAAGGATGAAGGGTATGGTAATTTAATTTCTGAATTAAGAGGTATATATGTCTACAAAGAATATAAATATAACTGTAACTGATCAAGTTGGTAAAGATTCAGTTATCCTTGGGAATGCAGAAGCACCAGCAATAAATGCTATAGCAGTTGGTGCTTCACCATTAGCTTCTAAGTCAATTAGTGAGGCCGCTATTGCTATTGGGCAAAATCAACTGGCAGGTCGGAAGGAGGATGAGAATAAAGTCGATAAAGTTATATGGCCAATTGCGATTGGTGCTGATTCTGTATCCAATGGTACCGCTTCTATTACTCTGGGGCAAAAGGTTCTTGCCAGTGGGTCTCAGGCAGTAGCAATTAGTCAAAACGCCTCTGCAACAGGAAATTCGAGTGTTGCATTGGGAGCAGACTCTGTATCCAGTGGTTCTGCTGCTGTTGCTCTGGGGCAAAAAGCGATTGCCAGGGGGAATCAGGCAATTGCGATTAGTCAAAACTCTTCTGCGACAGGAAGTGCGAGCGTTGCATTAGGAGAAGGCTCTGTATCCAGCGGCACGTCTTCTATTGCTGTGGGACAAAAGGTTAGTGTTAGTGGGTCTCAGGCAATTGTGATTGGTCAAAACTCTTCTGTAACAGGAAGTAGGAGCATTATATTAGGATCAGACTCTAAATCCGCATCTTCATCTTCTATTGCCGTGGGGCAAAAGGTTAATGTTAGTGCGTCTCAGGGAATTGCGATTGGTCAAAACGCCTCTGTAACAGCAAGTGGAAGTATTGCACTCGGTGCGAATTCTGTTGCCAGCAAATCGAATGTTGTTTCTGTAGGAAAACCGGGTAATCAACGTAAGATTGTGAATGTTGCTGCCGGGGATATTTCAAGGAACAGTGCGGAGGCGGTGAATGGTCAGCAATTATATGCTGAATTGGCAAGAATGAGTGCATTGGATATAAAAAATAAGCAGCTGGAAATGGATATTAAAAAGTTGAAGAGTACTATAGATAATCTTACCCGTTCTATTACTAATCTTACTCTGTTGTGCCAGAAAAATGCGGATGAAGTTGCCTTGTTGAAGAAATGAATTCTTAACGCATTGGATTATTAATAACAAATGGATTCGACTAAATGAATATATTCTATGGATTTCAAGATGCATCGTGACGGCAAAGGAGCGAACCCCCGGGAGCATAGTGAACTATGTGACCGGGGTGAGTGCAGCTAACAAGGAGGCAACTTGAAGAGAGGTGATTAGTGGCAGTATTTCATCACTGCCAGTAAACCGATCAAATAATCACCTCGAAAGACTTGGGATGACAAAATACCCAATGAATTATTTAAAGGAATACGAACCTGTTTACTCTCAATCTAATGATACTGCACTTAACTATGTGACTTAAGAGTGATGGATTGCTGATAATTTTATTTAAAGAAATTTATCAATGATTGTATTCAGCATTGTTAGCATGGGATGATTTTTTAAGGGAGTTAGAGGATATTTTAGCAATATAAAAGCCAGCTTAGAAACTGGCTTTTCACGTATCGGTTAAAAAGAAGGCTTACAGAAAGCGAGGCGTTGACAGGTAGATAACAACGCTATGAACACTTGATATGAAAGATGTAACAGATTTCATGATGAACTCTCTTTATAGGTAAAATGTGATTTGTTTCACGAAAATCTAAATTGTGGCTGTGATTTTAATCAGAAAAACTTCATAGTCAAGCAGTTTTTAAAAACTATTTTAAACATTAAAATATTTTTGTATAAGTATCTTGTATGACGAAGTGAGCGATCTTGTGCATAGGGATGTTGAGTGATCTTGCTGACGATTGTCTTTAGGGTTGTATATTAGTTGATCAATCAACCAATCAATCGTTACATGAAGAAACGATAGTTAAACAGTTGGAGTCAGGCGACTTATTGGTTTTATACATACCCTATGGATTTCAAGATACATCGAGACGGCAAGAGGGCGAATCCCCGGGAGCATATACCCAATAGATTTCAAGTTGCAGTGCAGCGGCAAGTGAATGCAGCCAACAAAGCAGCAACTTGAAAGATAACGGGTATAAAAATGATAATAAAAGCCGGAACCGGTTCTGGCTTAACTTCAAACCTAATATCGATATTTTCTCCATGTTTTTAGCAAAATATCTATTTTAATATTAATATTCGATCTGAAAATCATAGAAATACCTCTGCAATTTAATGAGATTATTCTTATTTCATTAGATAGATGAATTAAAATGGAATAAGATTTATGATTGTTATTTTTATACCATTTATTTAATTGAACAAGAGGGTGTTATAAGAAAATTATAGGGCATAGGAAGAAATCAGGGCGGGATTCTACTTTGCGTAAAAATTATACATTTCGCAGATATTGATAATTTCTCACATTCAATACGATTTTATTGATAGGTTTTGATATCTGGCATGAACATTTATTGAGCTAGTAG